>NZ_KV820633.1:42662-51888 GCF_001815465.1 Porphyromonas sp. HMSC077F02
TTGACCCCGGCTGAGGGGTCAGACCTAGAGATAGAGCTACCCGACCCCTCGGCCGGGGTCGCAAGGGTATTTGACACCTATCTATACACAGGTCTTCGGCACTGCGCGCCTTGACCTGTGCCTATTTAGCACGGACCTCTGCCGAGGTCCTTACTCATAGACACCCCACTAAAAACCATACGGTAAGACCTTTCTAATGCGTAACCCCTGAGTAGCAGTGGGACAGTGGAGTGTGATTCGTCTCTTTTTTATTATCTTTGTAGGTAAATACTAGTAAGAGGATTTATATGAATCATATTCGAAATTTCTGTATCATAGCGCATATTGACCACGGCAAGAGCACTTTGGCGGACCGTCTTCTGGAGTATACCAATACAGTGGGGGCTAAGGATGCACAAGATCAATTGCTGGACAGCATGGACTTGGAGCGGGAGCGTGGTATTACAATCAAGAGCCATGCGATACAGATGGACTATAATTATAAGGGGGAACAATATACGCTGAACCTCATCGATACTCCGGGGCACGTGGACTTCTCGTATGAGGTGAGCCGTTCGATTGCTGCCTGCGAGGGGGCTCTGCTGATCGTGGATGCTTCGCAAGGGGTACAGGCACAGACGATCTCCAACCTCTATATGGCGATGGAGCACGACCTGACGATTATCCCGGTGCTGAATAAGATAGACCTGCCGAGTGCAATGCCTGAGGAGATGACGGAGGAGCTGGTCAATCTACTGGGGTGTGACGAAGAGGAGATTATCCGAGCGAGTGGTAAGACGGGTGAAGGGGTGGAGGAGATCTTGGCAGCGATTATCGAACGGATTGACCCACCTAAGGGTGATCCAAAGGCACCTCTACAGTGCTTGATCTTTGACTCTGTCTTTAACCCTTACCGAGGTATCATCGCCTATTACAAGGTGGTGAATGGCTCGATTAAGACGGGCGACCATGTGAAGTTTGTAGCTACTGGCAAGGAGTACGATGCCGATGAGGTGGGTATCCTCCGACTGGATATGGTGCCTAGAAAGGAGATCAAGACAGGCGATGTGGGCTACATCATCTCGGGGATAAAGACTTCGCGTGAGGTGAAGGTGGGAGATACCATTACCCATGTGGAGGGAGGAGCAAAGGAGGGGATTGCGGGCTTTGAGGAAGTGAAGCCGATGGTCTTTGCGGGGGTTTATCCGATTGAGACGGATGAATTTGAAAATCTCCGCACTTCACTAGAGAAGTTGCAGCTGAATGATGCTTCGCTCACCTTTCAGCCAGAGAGCTCTGCCGCCCTTGGCTTTGGCTTTCGCTGTGGGTTCCTAGGGCTGTTGCACATGGAGATTGTGCAGGAGCGACTGGAGAGGGAGTATGATATGAGTGTGATCACGACGGTGCCCAATGTCTCTTATCACGTACATACCAAAAAGGGGCAGAATATTGAGGTACACAACCCTTCGGGTCTGCCAGATATTGCGGAGATCGACTATATCGAGGAACCTGTGATACGTGCTTCGGTGATCACCACGACCGACTATATTGGTCCGATTATGACGCTTTGCCTCGGAAAGCGTGGCACGCTGGTGTGGCAAGATTATCTCTTTGGCAATCGGGTGGAGCTGATCTACGACCTTCCTTTGGGCGAAATTGTGATCGACTTCTATGACCGTCTGAAGAGTGTCTCACGGGGGTATGCCTCCTTTGACTACCACGTGAATGGATTTCAGCAGTCTAAGTTGGTGAAGGTGGATATTCTACTCAATGGGGAGTCGGTGGATGCCCTCTCCATACTTACTCACGTGGATAATGCCCAAGGGATGGGTAGGCGAATGTGTGAGAAGCTGAAGGAGCTGATACCTCGGCAACAGTTTGATATCGCTGTGCAGGCGGCTATCGGGGCGAAGATTATTGCCCGTGAGACGATCAAGGCGGTGCGTAAGGATGTGACGGCGAAGTGCTACGGTGGTGATATTTCGCGTAAGCGTAAACTACTGGAGAAGCAGAAGGAGGGTAAGAAGCGAATGAAGCAGGTGGGTAATGTGGAGGTACCACAAAAGGCCTTCTTGGCAGTACTGAAACTAGACTAAAGGAGGTGCCAAATGAGTGTGGAGCAATTTACAACTGCCGCCTATGACTACGGCGACCTGGAGGGGGGTAAGATCCTGAAAACGAAGGGGATTGCTAAGGAGCTGGGGAAAGGGGTTCCTCCCAATAATATCGAGGTGGAGCAACTGGTGCTGGGTGCCCTTATCCTAGAGCGAGATGCCTTCCCGCTGGTGGGGGAGATCCTGACGCCTGACTGCTTTTACGACACCAAAAACCGGTACATCTTTGAGGCAATCCGTCAGCTGGCTCTCGAGGAAAAGCCGATCGATGCACAAACCGTGGTGGAGCAGCTGAAGCTTATGGATAAGCTCTCGGTGACCAATGGCTTGGTCTATGTAGCAGAGCTGGCTTCGCTGGTGAATAGCACAGCTCACCTGGAGTTTCACGCTCGACTACTTTTCGATAAAAAGATACAGCGCGACCTCATCTCCTTTGGCAATGATGTGATCGGCAATGCCTTTGACGAGACGATTCCGATCACCGATACCATGCAAGATGCCGAGCAACAGCTCTTTGAAATCACCCAAGGGACTGATAGCAATGAGGTGGTGCCTATCGGAGATATTGTGCCGAAGATTATCCAAAAGATGAATGACCTAGCCTCGGGAACTGCCGATGCACACGGGGTCCCCTCGGGCTTCCCAGAGATCGATGAGATTACCTTTGGCTGGCACCCTTCGGACTTGGTGATTATTGCTGCACGTCCAGCGATGGGTAAGACCGCCTTTGTGCTCTCCATGGCACGCAATATCGCGGTGGAGCACAAAACTCCTGTGGCAATATTTAGCCTAGAGATGAGCGAGGATCAGTTGGCGAACCGACTGGTGGTGAATCATACGGAGATTCCCAATGATGATATCAAGAGGGGCAACCTTACTCCTCAGCAAATGGCTACTCTGGAGCAAAGAATTGGTACTCTGGAGCAGGCACCTCTCTATATAGATGATACGGCGGGGCTATCGGTATTTGACCTCCGAAGTAAGGCACGCCGATTGGTTCGGCAGAATGGGGTGAAGGTAGTGATTATTGACTACCTCCAGCTGATGACAGCTAGTGGCATCAAAAGCAATGCCAATCGTGAGCAGGAGGTGAGTACTGTATCGCGCTCTCTGAAGCAATTGGCTAAGGAGCTCAATATCACGGTGATTGCCCTCTCGCAGCTCAATCGTGGAGTGGAGAATAGGCCTAAGGAGGGGAAGCGCCCTCAGCTCTCTGACCTCCGTGAGTCGGGTGCGATTGAGCAGGATGCCGATATGGTCTGCTTTCTTCACCGCCCCGAGTACTACGGCATTATGGAGGATGAGGAAGGGCGGAGCATGAAGGGGATGGCGGAGTTTATCATCGCAAAGCACCGTAATGGTCGGGTGGATACCGTATTGCTGCGCTTTATTGATACCATCATTAAGTTTGCAAGTAGCCAAGGGATGCACTTTGCACAGAATGGCACTACATTTGATAGCAAGATGAACCACCCCTCTACCTCAATGACCCAGGAACAAGACCCTCTAGCTAGTGATGCCCCAAATACCGGCTTCACCATCTAGTTTTTCTCGGGAATATCACTAAAAATAGTTACCTTTGTGAGAGAAAGAAAACCAAAGACCAAAACTAATAAATATTATGGCAGATCTATCCACACTATACGCACAGAAACTGAGGCTAAAGAGCCCTTTTATCGTAGCTAGCTCGGGACTTACTAAGGATATCCGACAGATACAACAGCTGGAGAAGGCTGGGGCCGGGGCGATTGTTTTGAAGTCCATCTTTGAGGAGCAGATAGAGCAGGAGATAACTAAGATGACCGATGAGAGTGTCGGTGGTTATCACGACTCTACGGCAATGGACTACCTTCAGCACTATGTGAAGGGGCACGCACTGAAGACGCATATCGACCTTATTAAGGAGGCAAAACGATGCATTACAGCACCGATAATTGCTAGTGTCAATGCCTACAAGTCGGATAGCTGGGTGGAGTATGCACAGGAGCTGATTGAGGCTGGTGCCAATGCTCTGGAGTGCAATGTGATGAGGATTGAGAGCAAGGTGGCTCAGCCTTGGGGCGCTTCGGAGGAGGACCTGATTCAAATGGTACGCTCTCTGCGTAAGCAAATGGAGGATACCCCTATCATCATCAAGCTAAGTAAGTACTATACGAATATCATTCGCCTTTGTCGCGACCTTAAGCTCGCAGGGGCTGATGGGGTGGTGCTCTTCAATCGCACCTTCATGCCCGATATTGATATTGAGAAGGAGAAGATCACGGTGGGTTCGGTGCTGAGCCATGAGGGCTCCTATTCCGATACGCTTCGCTATGCAGCACTGGTGCGTGGGGCAGTGCCTGAGCTTTCGATCGCTCTCTCCAATGGGGCAAGAAATGGCGAGGATCTTGTGAAGGGACTCCTTGCAGGAGCAGACGGGGTGCAATTTGCTTCGGCACTTTATAAGGGTGGAGCAGAGGTGATCCGTGAGGCAAATCAATTCCTTTCCGATTGGATGGATCGTAAGCAGTACCACCATATCAATGAGTTTAAGGGCAAGCTAGCAGCCACTCGTGTGGACCACGCTACGATGTACCAGAGAAGCCAATTTATGCGCTACTACGCGAGCGAGGATGCCAACCCTACCCAAATAACCGACCTAGGGCGACCAGACTACTCACAACTATAAGATAGAGTACTCCCTATGCCAATCGTGCCAAAGCCCTCTGACTTACTCGGGCAGGAGCATCTAGTAGCACACTTTGCTAGCCAAATAGAGGCTGGTGAATTGCCACATGCGATACTTCTGACGGGGGAAGAGGGAGGAGAGGCCTTTCCGCTCTCCTTGGTATTGGCACAGCAAATTCTTTGTGAGGAGCTCACCCCCGAAGGCCATCCTTGTGGCAAGTGTCACTCCTGCCGGCAGATGGCGGAGCTACAGCACCCTGACATCACACTGGTTTTCCCGGTGATTAAGGCTCAGGAAGGGAAGGAGTTTACCTCGGAGATGATGCTGGAGCCATTTAGGGAGTTGATCGGAAAGTACCGCAGGTTCACTACGCTTGAATGGCGAGAGCAACTAGATGCTGGCAATAAGCAGCCTCAGATAATGGTGGCTGAGGCGGAGCGATTAATTCACAACACCTCGCTCCGCTCTTTTAAGAGTCAGTATCAGGTGATCCTTATTTGGCAACCCGAGACGATGCGTACCGAGACGGCCAATAAGCTACTGAAGCTCCTCGAAGAACCACCAAAGGGAGTGGTATTCATTATGGTTTCGCATAGTCCGCACCGACTTCTACCGACCATCATCAGCCGGTTGCAGAAGGTAGCGGTACCTAAGATACCCGACCCTACCCTCATTGATTACCTAGTGCGGAAAGAGTCTGTCACAGAGGAGGAAGCGGCTGAGCTCGCTCATTTGGCACAAGGCAACCTCTACAAAGCCTTACAGCTAAAAGAGGGGAATGGGCTATTCAAAGGACAGTGGGAGGCATTGCAGTTTCTACAACTACCACTTCAAAGGCACCCCAAACCACTTTTGGCAGCTGCCCAAGAGTATGCCAAGAAGGATCGCCCTGAAGTGATTGCACTACTTGATTCTCTGCCCAAGTTGCTACGAGAGTTACTGGCGCTTCAATATGGGTCGGACGATGTGATTTTCCTTCCAAGTAAGATCCTCGAAGAGGCGAAGACGGTCTCAATCGCAGTTCCATTGGATAGATATCCTAGGATTATGGACGAACTCACAGATGCTAAGCTCGAGGTAATTCAAAATGGGAATATCACTATGGTTCTCTTTGATCTCCTCCTCACGCTCACCCGGATATATCAAAAATAAGTATATATAAAACGTTATGAAAAGGATTTCACTACTCATCATTGCACTCCTTGCCTTCAGCATGGGGGTTTCGGCTCAAAGTAAGACGAAGGTAGCCTACCACGGACAAGGGCTTACCATTAAAGGGACTAAAGGATTTAAGCTCAAGGTGGCCAACACTTACACTCTGGATGGAGTCGCCTTTGCACCCACTTTTGATGCTTCCCAAGCGACCTTGGACAATCAACCATTTGAGATAAAGCCAAATATTGCCTTTACTAACCTCCAAACCAACCTGTCGGGAGACTTCTCTAAGCGGTGGGGATTTGAGTTTCATATCAATTTTGCTCAAAACAAGATCAACCTCCTCAATATGCTCCTCGACTATCGCTTCAATGACAACCTGAAGTTGCGCATGGGGCAGATGAAGGTGCCAGGGCCAATGAGCCAAAACTACGGAACGGGTACCGCTATGAATGTAGCTACTCCAATGGGGCTCTCAATGGCTTCGGCTCGCCGCTTGGGTTTGGGGCTATTTTACAATACAGGTCGCCTCTACTCCGCTATAGGAGCTTACTCCATCAACCTCAATGAGTATGCTGGTAGCTCTCTACCCAAACGACCTGAAGTAGGTGTGGCAGGGCGCTTTATCTACAATGTACTCAATAATCGCCATCAAAAGCTTCTACTTGGCACCAATATCTATTGGATGCGGATGCTGAATGGTGAATTCAATCAGTCGGGTGCCATAGGCATTGAGACGCTAGCCTCCACTGCTCGCTTCATCAGGTATTACCACTCCAATGCCACTAGCCAACTCAATTATGGGCTAGAGCTAGCTTATCAAAACCGCAATTTCCTATTGACCGCTGAAGGACTCGGAACCAACTTCTTCAGAAGCTCCGACCTCGCTACGCCACAATATGCAGGGTGGAACGTACGTGCGAGCTATACCGTTCTCGGCAATCCTCGCAGATACAATGCATCTATGGGCGATTTCTCTAGTTCGCCATACAATGGCAAGCAGGCACTTGAGATAGGGCTACGTAGCTCGGGTATTTACTACAATAATCATGAGGGGATTGAGGCTTTAGCAGGTTACAGCGTCGGCGCTTTTGCCAATTATTGGACCACCTCTCATCTCTGCTTTTCGCTACTCGCCAATTATATAGACCATCATAAGGACTTTAAGAGCAACTATACCATTAGCGACCCGAATAGCTTCAAGGGGCTAGACTTTATGGTATTCCAAGGTCGCGTGACCATACTATTCTAATGGCCATACTGCAAGTAGACAATCTCTCCAAAAGCTTCGGCGTACTGAAGCTATTCGAAGGGCTCAACTTCTCTATTGAAAAGGGGCAGAAGGTAGGTCTGATCTCGCCCAATGGGGCAGGTAAGACCACCCTTCTCCGTATATTGGTGGGACTAGAACCCTCCGACACTGGCGAAGTGATCACCCAGAGAGACCTCAAGATTGCCTACCTACCACAGCGGAGCGACTTCACCACCTACCCTGATATTCTCACCGCCAGCCTGAGTGGCATTGCTCCAGAGCTACGCGAGGTGATTGTGGAGTACGAGGCGGCAGTCGAAGTTGGTGATACCAACCAAATCAATCGGGCGATAGCACGGATGGATCAGCTAGATGGCTGGAGTATAAAGCAGGAGCTACAAGCCCTCCTCTCACAGCTCAATCTAGGCAGTCCACACCGTAGCACCCAAGGGCTATCGGGCGGGGAAAGCAAGCGTATTGCCCTCGCCTCAGTCCTCCTAAGGCAGCCCGATATTTTCATCCTTGATGAGCCAACCAACCACCTCGACCCTAGCACCGTGGAGTGGCTAGAGCAATACCTCGCCACCTCCAACGCGTCACTCCTGATGGTGACACACGACCGCTACTTCCTCGACCAGGTATGCGACACCATCATAGAGATGGATGGTGGACAAATCTATAGCTACGAGGGGAATTACACCCTCTACCTACAGAAGCGAGCAGAGCGACTAGAGCAACTGGAGAGAGAACAAGCCTCTCTACGCAATCGCTACCGCACCGAGCTAGAGTGGATGCGCCGAATGCCTCAAGCCCGAGGAACAAAAGCAAAGTACCGCAAAGATGCTTTCCACGAACTCAAAGGGCAACTCACCCATATTCAGCACCACCAAGGGCCTCAGCTCGAGAGCCAATCGGTCTATATCGGAAAGAAGATATTTGAGTCAGAGCACATCAGCAAAAGCTATGGTGAGCGTCCTATTATCAAGGACTTCTCCTACAACTTCGCCCGCCGTGATCGTGTAGGTATTATCGGTCCAAATGGGGCAGGCAAGACCACCTTGATCCGACTGATTATGCAAGAAATTGAACCAACATCAGGCACTATAGAGGTGGGTGAAACGGTTCGCTTTGGCTATTTCTCGCAAGTTCCTCCCACCTTTCCCGAGGGAAAGAAGGTGATAGAGGTAGTCACTGATATCGCGGAGCACGTAGTAGGCAGAAGCGGGGCCGAGCATACCGCTATGCAACTCTTGAATCGCTTCTTATTTCCACCAAAGCGACAGCAAGACTATGTCTCGCTCCTTAGTGGTGGCGAACGGCGAAGACTTCAACTCTGCACCGTGCTGATGCAACATCCCAACTTCCTTGTCCTCGATGAGCCAACCAACGACCTTGATATCCCCACTCTACAAGTGCTGGAAGAGTATCTAGTGCAGTTTGATGGTTGCCTACTTGTAGTCTCCCACGACCGCTACTTTATGGACCGTATCACGGAGCACCTCTTTGTGCTAGAGGGGGATGGTACGGTTAAAGACTTCCCCGGCAATTACACCGACTATCGTCTTCAGCAAAAGGAAAGTCCCAAGGTAGAAAGCTCCACAAAGCAAGAAAAGGAGCCAACCACCAAGCGACCACCTAGAGAGAAAAAGGCAAAGCTCTCCTACAAGGAGCAACGAGAGCTGGAGCAACTGACTGAGCAACTTCCTCTACTCGAAAAGCAACTCCAAGAGATTGAGACCACCATGAATAGTGGCAGCGCCACACCCCAAGAGTTGGTAGAGCTAGCTGAGCAATACAGCACCACTAAAGAGACCCTCGACTCAGCCGAACTGCGATGGCTTGAACTCTCGGAAATAGAAGGGTAGAATACAGGATATTAAAGAGCTAGACAAAGGGAGCGGAGCAAAGTACGTAGCCGAGCCCGAGCTCAGATAACAAGATACTTGATACGAAATGTAAGATAAATGGGGGTACCTCAACTGAGGTATCCCCATTATTCTTTTGTCTAATCAGCGAGACATATAGAGAATGTTGCACGAAGGATGAGATGCAAGGCGC
>NZ_KV820634.1:0-202 GCF_001815465.1 Porphyromonas sp. HMSC077F02
CTCTATCCTCGGCGACTTCTATCTTGACAGAACCATCGGGGGCATATGGACTATCAACTATACTTGCATCAACCAATGCTCCCGTCTCAATCTTCATAATTCCATGGCGTTGTAGCTGCTTATTGAGAAGGCTCAAAAGTTTATCCCACAAGTCTTTCTCTACAATCGCATTGCGAAAACGGCAAATGGTGCTGTGATCGGG
>NZ_KV820635.1:0-255 GCF_001815465.1 Porphyromonas sp. HMSC077F02
GACGCTGGTTTCACGGAGGGAGGTGTCGATATCGGGGATTAGCTAAGACGCATGCACAAAATATACTTGAAGCTATTTGCTACAACATCAAAAGGGCTCCCCAGTTATATCTCAATAAATTATTGGAAAATGAAGAAGTCTCAATAAGAGGAGTACTTGTTATGAGATAAATACTAGAAATCCTCTGTAAAAGCTCATATTTGGAGCTTTTACAGAAGAGAATAATCAAACAACAAGGCAGTTTCTCAAGCCAGA
>NZ_KV820636.1:0-7788 GCF_001815465.1 Porphyromonas sp. HMSC077F02
CGGTAAGAACTTTCTAATGCGTAACCCCTGACCTCCATAATTGTGGAGGTGGCTTTCGTATCGAGTTTGCTTTTAGATGAGGCAGTTATTGGTGTCGAGGGAGGCCATTGCTGTGATATTGACAATGTCCTTGACCCCGGCGTCGTGGTCGGCAAAGTAGATCGGCTTGGCGAGTCCGATCTGGATTGGCCCAATCACGTCCTCTGCGATATCTAGGTGCTTGAGTAGCTGATAGCAAGCGTTGGCAGCGGAGAGGCGAGGGAATATCAGTACGTTGGCAGGCTCGCCTTTGATGCTGTTATTGGGGTATAGCTGGTCACGCCGCTGGAAGTTGAGTGCGGTCTGTAGCTGCATCTCTCCATCCACCTTGATGTGTGGGTGCTCCTTATGAAGGATCTCCACCGCCTTGCGCGCCTCCACGGACGATTCGGCATCGGTGCTACCGAAGTCGGAGAAGCTCACCATGGCGATCACCGGCTTGATGCCGAAGCAACGCACCTTTTCAGCCGCTAGAAGAGCAATGTCCACGAGGGTCTCTGCCTTGAGGTTTTGATTAATCAGCGTATCGGCGAGGAAGAGCGGTCCACTCTTCATCATCACCAGGTGCATCGTGGCAAAGTGCTGATGCCCAGGTGCGATCCCCACGGTGTCGCGGGCGACGTTGGCGAGGTACCCGTAATTAGAGTAGAGCCCTGTGATGAGGCTATCGGCATCACCACACTGCACCATCATCATACCGAAGTAGTTGGGGCCAAACATCTTGTCTTTCGCCTCACTGAGGTTACCGCCTTTACGCCAGTTTTGCTCGGTATACTTTCGAGCATACTCCTCTCTTTTCTCCTTCCATTCATCGCTATGCTGATTGATGATCTGGATGGTAGAGAGGTCGAGGTCATGCTCTTTGGCAATCTGCTGAATCACCACTGGGTCGCCCAGTACAATGGGTCGGGCAATCTTGAGATGTGCTGCCTCTGTTGCTGCACGGAGTACCAATGGATTCTCCCCTGCAGCGTAGATCATCCGCTTTGGTGCCTTTTGTGCCGATTCGTGGATACGTCTCAATAGGTGACTCATGCCACCTGTGCGTGTGGCTAGCTCCTGCTCGTAGGCCTCCCAATCGGTGATCTCCTTACGGGCTACTCCTGTGCGGATCGCCGCTTTGGCCACCGCCATAGAGACGCGAGTAATCAGGCGAGGGTCCACTGGTTTGGGGATAAAGTAATCGGGGCCGAAGTGCAGGGGCATGTGCCCATAAGCGCTGGAGACCTCATCGGGTACCGGCTCCTGGGCGAGGTTGGCAATAGCAATGGTGGCGGCCATCTTCATCTCCTCATTGATCGCCGTAGCTCTCACGTCGAGGGCACCACGGAAGATGTAGGGGAAGCCGATGACATTATTGATCTGATTAGGATAATCGGAGCGACCGGTGGCCATCAGCACATCGGGGCGTGCCTCCTTAGCCTCCTCATAGGTGATCTCGGGCTCGGGATTGGCAAGAGCAAAGACCACAGGGTTGGGTGCCATAGAGCGTACCATCTCCTGAGTGAGCAGACGTGGTTGGGAAAGGCCGAGGAATAGGTCGGCTCCCTTGATTGCATCAGCTAGGGTGTAGATCCCCTCTCGGTCGGTGGCGAAGAAAGCTTTACGCTCATCGAGGTTGGGGCGATCTTTGCGGATTACTCCCTTGGAGTCGATCATCACGATATTCTCTAGCTTGGCACCAAGTGCGAGATACATCTTGGTACAAGACTGTGCCGATGCCCCTGCACCGCTCACCACGATGCGGGCCTCCTCTATCTTTTTCCCAGCTATTTTGAGGGCATTGAGCATACCAGCAGCTGAGATGATAGCGGTGCCATGCTGGTCGTCGTGCATCACAGGGATATCCAGTGACTTCTTTAGCTCCTCCTCAATCTCAAAGCACTCGGGTGCCTTGATATCCTCTAGGTTGATGCCTCCAAAGGTTGGGGCGAGGGAGCGAACCACCTCTATGAACTTCTTGGGATCCTTTTCATCCACCTCTAGGTCAAAGACATCAATTCCGGCATAGATCTTGAAGAGCAGTCCCTTGCCCTCCATCACCGGCTTTCCAGCCATAGCCCCGATATCTCCTAGCCCGAGCACGGCGGTGCCATTGGAGATGACCGCCACCAGATTTCCCTTGGCAGTGTAATCGTAGGCACGCTCTGGGTCGGCCTCAATATCTTTACAAGGAACCGCTACCCCTGGGCTGTAGGCGAGGGTGAGGTCCTGCTGCGTATTGTGCGACTTCGTTGGCCGCACCTCAATCTTGCCAGGCTGTGGGAGTGCGTGATACTCCCTTGCTGCGGCTTCTAGTTTCTTATCCATATTCGTCTTTATTTGGTGGGTTGTACTTACTTCTTATCCTTATTATTGTCGTCAGAGGTCTCGGTAGGCTTATCTTCCTGCTCCTTCTGTAGTCCCTCTTTCTCCAGTTTCTTTTGTTCCTCTGCTTGGAGCTCCTTCTCTCGTTGCTTCTCGGCCTTTTTCACCTCTTGCTTCTCGTGCCACTCCGCTGCCTCCTCTTGCCGCTTCGCCTTCTCCGCATCTTTAGGGTGCTGAGACTTGTACTCTGGCGGAATGGTTCGCTCCGTGCCATCACGAGTTGCCACGTAGTGTGGTGAGAGTAGCTCAAGGTCGCGCTCCCTGCAGACATCCTGTATATGCCCCCGAATCTCTGAGTAAATGGTGGCTTGTGCATTGGCCTCTGTGGTATAACCATTGACAAGGTAGACCACATAATTATCATTAAAGCCGGCTTGTAGTACAAAGGGCTTGGGAGCTTTGAGGATGCGGTCGCACCGACCGATCGCCTCTAGCATCGCCTCCTCTACCTCTTGCCATGCAATTTCAAAGCCAAAGGTTACTTCGGTAGAGAGAATAAGCCCCTTGCTCTCTGCTAGCGAACTGTAATTGATGGTGGCAGCGGTGAGGATCTTAGAATTGGGTATGGTGATCTCCTCATTCGTCACCGTCCGCAGTCGTGTCACCAACATATTTTTCTCCAATACATCGCCCGTCACATCCTCTATCTTGATCCTATCGCCCACTCTGAAAGGTCGCATATAGGTGATCACAATCCCGGCAATCATATTGGCAATCGCACTAGAGGAGCCGAAGGAGACCAGCACGCCGACAAAGACCGAGATGCCATTGAAGGCGGGTGAGCCAGACCCTGGCAGATAGGGGAATATCAATATGAGGAAAAAGGCGATCAGTAGGATGCGGATAATGGTGTAGGTGGGCTTGGCAAACTCTGGGTGGAACCCTGGAATCCGCAACTTGGCGAGCTCTATCTCGGTAAAGAAATACTTCGCTAGCTTGCTCAGCAGCCGCATCACAAGGTAGATGACGATGATAAAGAAGAGGTTGGGCAGGTAATTCCACACCGCCATACCGAGGTCGCGAACTGGTGTGAGTAGGGTATGCGAAAGCTTGCTCGACCAATCCCTAGAGAAGGGGAAGAGGTTGAAGATAATTGGTACCGCTACAATGATTGCCGCTACAATTAATACTATTCTTAGGAAGTTGATTACATACTCTAGGAGTCGCACCTCCTGGACTTTGGAGATGATGGTGTAGTCTTTGTACCGCCAGTCCTTAAGCCACTTATCTCGATTGACCTCTACCATTAACTTGAGCCAACGTATCACCCTATTGATGATGCGGATCAATGCCACCGTGCCGATGAGATAGAGTACTAAGAGCCCGAGGCGCTTCAGCAGTCGGGAGGTGCTAAACTCATCATTAGCCCTATGGAGAGCTTCTGTAAGTGCCGTGCTGTACTCCTCTGCAAGTGCTTGGATAGTGGTGTCGTGCCAAAAGGCTTCATTTTGTGTGACCGTCATCAAGATGCGATCTTCGTAGCTAATATCGGCATAGTCATGGTCGTAGGTGACGGTGAGGGTATCCTCGGATCCAAAACCATACTCATAGAGGGAGTGCAGCCGCTCTTGGATATTCTTGGCTCTGTAGGCGGGGCCGTACGACCCTACCCGTATGTAGAGGGTAAAGAGGGTATCCTTTACCAGTCCCACTACAGGGTAGCCCACGGCATGTTGTCTCAATGAATCGAGCCGAGCACTCTTATCCTTTTCGTATTTTGATTGGTTCTCCTCTAGTAATCCCAGCTGACGCTCTATTGCTAGTCTTTTGATCTCATCAGAAGTCTTGAGGTTGGCCAACTGCTGTTCGAGGTTGATCTTCTGTAGGGAGTCCACCTTTCGGAGCGAATCAAGCGTGGTTACCTGTTGCTTTAGGCTGAGGAGTAACTGGTCATTGACTGTTTCTTTGGCCGCAATGCTATCCATCGCCACATCTAGTGTGGTCGGCTCTTGTGCCGAAAGGGAGAAGAGTCCTCCGCATAGGAGCCCCCACCATAGCATGATCATCAATCTTCTATTCATATCTTATCGTCTCTTTGGTAGTGGGCGAAAAGGTTGTAGTGCCAGTGAAGCCCTGCCAAAAAGCACTTCCTGGCCACTGGCTGTTACTTGCAACTTACCCCCATCGGCATAATCTATCTTCATGAGCCCTAGCATAATCATCTGATAGATATACTCCCGCCACGCTAGTGCCGAGAGGTCGCGTCCTACCCCGTAAGTGGGGAGCGTGTGGTAGCCCATCGTGAGGAGCAACCGCTTTTGGGAGCCCCTCAAAATATCTATCAGCATCTCCACCCCCACCTGAGCACCCGTACGCACCACTGCGCTCATCGCCTTCTGAGCGATCACTGTGCCATCCATGGTCTGTCGCTTCGGCATCAGACAGACATCGCACTTGCCACAATGATCCTCTGCCTCGGCACCGAAATAGCTGAGCAATACCTTTCTCCGGCAGATATTGCCCTCACAATACCGCTTCATGTACTCCATCTTGGAGCGGTTGAGGTCTTGCATCGGCGTATCTTGTATCATCCTTTGTAGCACAAAGATATCGGCATAGGAGTAGAAAAGGAGGGCATCGGCCCTTTTGCCATCACGCCCCGCCCTACCGATCTCCTGGTAGTAGCTCTCGATATTCTTGGGCATATTGTAGTGGATCACCCACCGCACATCGGGCTTATCGATGCCCATGCCAAAGGCGACAGTGGCGCAGACAATATCCACTTGCCCCATTAGGAAGAGGCGATGTACCATATCCCGCTCCCCCGCACCCATCTGAGCGTGGTAGTAGAGGGCTTTGAACCCCTTATCATTGAGGTACCTCGAGAGCATCTCCGTATCATCTCGCTTGGTGCAGTAGATGATGCCCGAAGCGTGTGCCTCTCGCCCCTCAATAAACATCAAGATCTCCCGTAGCTTCTCCTGCTTCTTCAGTCCCCGACGGATTTCTAGGTAGATATTGGGGCGGTCGAAGTCGCCAATCGTCACGATCGGCTCTCTGAGATGTAGCTGTAGGAGGATATCCTTTTGCGTCGCTGGGTCGGCTGTGGCGGTGAGGGCGATGATAGGGGTCTCGGGGAATAGCTCTTTCAATACCCCCAGCTGGGCATACTCCGGACGGAAGTCGTGCCCCCACTGACTGATGCAGTGTGCCTCGTCCACCGCCACCAGAGAAATCTTGGCCTGCTTCACTAGTGACATACCACTGGCACTCATCAAGGTCTCGGGACTCATATAGAGTAGCTTCAGCTGCCCTCGGGAGAGTGCCATAGAGACGCTATTGCGGTACTCCTGCGTCACGCTACTATTGATGGTGGCGGCTGCAATGCCCCGCTCTTGAAGTGCCAATACTTGGTCCTTCATCAAGGCAATCAATGGGGAGATGACCAGAGCACACCCCTCCATCATCATCGCTGGCAATTGGTAGCAGAGCGACTTGCCACCACCCGTAGGGAGCACCACCAATTGGTCGAAGCCCTGAATCACATTCCCCACCACCTCCGCTTGGTGTGCTCGGAAATGGTCGTAACCAAAATATCGCTTGAGTGCCGCCTCCATTCGCTCCCTTTATCTCTTTGTACGCAAAGTCTGTAGCAATAGCTGTAGTGCTGCCACTGCTACCGCTTCAATATTCTGCTGGCGACCCTGGTCGGGGGCTTGAAAAAAGAAAGCTTTGCTCTGCCCTCCCGAGGCACAACCGATCCAGGCACCACAAGGCAGCACCCCTTCGCTACTCGAGGGACCACACACCCCCGTGGTGGAAAGCGCAAAGTCGGCGCCAAAGCGATCCGCTGCCGCCCGAGCCATAGCTATCGCACACCGCTCGCTAACTAGTCCGTCCGAGAGCTCCTCCTCTGGTACCCCCAAAACATGCACCTTCGCCTCACGGGTGTAGGCAACCACCCCTCCGCGGTACCATTCCGACGCTCCTGCCACCTGGGTGAGGAGCGAAGCGATCCGCCCCCCAGTGCAGCTCTCGGCCGTGGCTAGCGTGGCACCTCGTTCCTTCAGAAGCTCTGCCACCTCCTTGTAAAGCCGCTCTACCTGCCCCATCACTTATATAACCACTTTGGAGAAGGGGGCATCGGCCATACTACTGCTCGCCCCACTAGCAAATCGATAGGCACCTGCCATCGCTACCATCGCCGCATTATCTGTGGTGTAGGCGAAAGGGGGAATAAAAGCACGGCTACCACTTCGCTCGCCATAAGCTACCATCGCATCACGCAGAGCCGAATTGGCCGAGACACCTCCTGCCACCGCTACCTCCTTGATCCCTAGATCCTTGGCGGCACGAGAGAGCTTTTTCATCAATATCTTCACAATCGTCCGCTGAAGCGAGGCACAGAGGTCGGCCTTATTGTTTTCCACAAAGTGCGGATCCTTTGCCAGCTCGTCACGGAGCTTGTAGAGGAAGGAGGTCTTGAGCCCGCTAAAGCTATAGTCGTAGCCCGCTATCTGTGGCTCGGCAAAGGTAAAGGCAAAGGGGTCGCCCTCGTTACCCAATTTATTGATCACAGGGCCACCAGGGTAGCCGAGACCCATCACCTTGGCGCACTTGTCAAAGGCCTCGCCCGCAGCATCGTCGATCGTCTTGCCGATGATCTCCATATCAAGGGGCGAGCGAACCAGCACAATCTGCGAATTGCCCCCCGATACCAGTAGGCAAAGGAAAGGGAAGTGGGGCACCTCACGCTCCACCTCTCCCTCTTGGATAAAGTGGGCCAGGACATGCGCCTGGAGGTGGTTCACATCTACCATCGGTATCTTGAGCCCTTCCGACAATCCCTTGGCAAAGGAGGTGCCCACCAACAGGCTCCCCAGCAAACCAGGGCCACGGGTGTAGGCGATCAGATCGAGATCCTCCGCCCTCAGCTCCGCCCGCCGAAGCGCCTCACTCACCACCGGCACCACATTCCGAAGGTGCGCACGGCTCGCCAGTTCGGGCACCACACCCCCATACGCCTCATGTACCTTTTGGCTCGCAATCACATTGCTCAGCAGCCGATTACCCCTTAGTACCGCCGCACTCGTATCGTCGCACGAGCTCTCGATACCCAATACCACCAACTCCCCATTTATCTCGTAATTTCCTTCCATACTCATTATACATATAGATACCTCCACAAAGATAACAATTTCACTACCCAATCACAACCCTCCGCCCCCAGAGGTGACCCATTGGAAGTTTAGTCAATAGATGTTAGATTTGATTGAATATACTCTCTATAAGGACATAAGAGCACCCGCTAGGGTGCCACTCAGCTAGCCCCCGGTCAAGGCTCGCAGAGCCGAAGACCGGCGGGAAGGAGGTATGCACAAACATACGACCCTTGTGGTCGCACTCCTAATGGGTTGTGCGACCACAAGGGTCGATTGATAT
>NZ_KV820636.1:7888-19427 GCF_001815465.1 Porphyromonas sp. HMSC077F02
CCCTCCGACTGGGGGCTAGCTGAGTGGCACCCTGGCGGGTGCTTTTTTGGGAACCATCTCGGAGAGGTCCTGAACCATAGACACTCCACTGAAAACCATTCGATAAGACCTTTTTAATGCGTAACCCCTAGGGTATCTAAGGTGAGGAGATTGTTACACGGTGTTCATTATTAACATCCACGGACAAATCCATACCACAAATAGGGGGGCAGATGCTCTTCATACAACAGCCTAAAAAACAACAGCTAAGTGGTCAAAAGTTTAGTTGCAACAAAGCAAATGCTTAGTTGCAACTCGGCATTTGCTTAGTTGCAACTCGCCGATCGCTTAGTTGCAACTCCGTTTTCGACTTTATATGATGCTGAATATCAGTTTGTTAAATATGGGCTTTTGAGCCACTACTTTCTCCTCCTTTATAGGGGTTATTAACTTATGAATATACTCCTAATGCGTCACCCCTGTGGGAGTTGGCTAGTGCGTAGTGTGTGGGGTGAGGGGGAGGGATAGTTGTTATATAGCATAAGGGGAATTGGGGTGAGGTGGTGGTATTATCTGTATCTTTACGGTGCAATTATAGTATTAACCACTGGAGGCATAGGAAATGCAAAATTATAAGGACTTCTGTAGGAGGGCGATATCGGTCTTTAATCAGGCGATTGAAGAGTATCATGTGAGGGATAATGTGGATGCAAAGGTCAATAACCCTTACCCCTTTAAGTCGATTGAATACTATCTATACCTTAAGTGCTGGGTGGATACGATCCAGTGGCACTTGGAGGATATCATACGTAATCCAAATATCGACCCTGAGGAGGCACTTAAGATCAAGCGTCGGATGGATCGATGCAATCAAGACCGTACCGACTTGGTGGAGCTGATTGATAGCTATTTCCTTGACCTTTTCTCGGGGGTGAAGGTACTGCCGGAGGCGACGATCAATACGGAGAGTCCGGGTTGGGCTATTGACCGCCTGAGTATCTTGCAGCTGAAGATCTACCACATGAGGGTGGAGACGGAGCGTGCTGGCATCTCGGAGGAGCAGCGTATCACGGTGCGTGCTAAGCTCTCGGTATTGCTACAGCAGAATGACGACCTTTCCCAGGCTATTACTACCCTCTTGGAGGATATGGCGGAGGGGCGGAAGTATATGAAGGTCTACAAGCAGATGAAGATGTACAATGACCCAACGCTCAATCCGATCCTCTATTCGCAAAACTAATTCATCAAAAATACAAACAAAGGGGCACCATCGCATAAGCGACGGTGCCCCTTAAAGTTCTATAGATTGGTTACTCTATTACGATGATGAGGGAGCGGTCGGTAGGTGCCCAGTCGTAGATAAACTTGGAGTGACTGGTGGCGTTGCGGACACACATGTGGGAGCGTGGGGTGGTGCCGAGTGACCAACTGTACTCAGAGGGCTTGGCATTGCGTCCGTTGGCGGGCACCCCATGGATATAAGCACCGTTGGTAAACCTATTCGCCCAAGGAGCATAGCCGGCTATCTCCGAGCTACCATCGTGTGTGTAAAACATCTTGGCTTTCTTTTGCTGGAGTAGGAATATCCCGAGTGGGGTCTCCATCTGATAGGGTGGCTGCTTCTTGCCGGTGGTGGCGGGGTTGGTGCTTCTAATCAGCCACTTGCCTCGCTCTTGACGCTCCACCGTCGCAATGTTTTGATCGCCTCGATCCACAAAGATGACGTGCTCAAACTGTACCTCTCCCTCCAGCTTCCTCAGATATCGCTTAGGGATCCAATAACTGCCCATGGAGCCTTTGATTGGAGTAATTTGGTAGTAGCTTCCGATTGAATCAACCAAGTGCGTGAGCCAGCCATCACGACCATAGATAATTGGTTGGGTAGTGTCGTTGGGAAGATAGAGTGGGGCAGATTGGTAGCGCTCCACCCCGAGCGTATCGGCTACTCTACGGTACTCATTGCGTCGGTAATTCTGCACCGTTGGTGCCTCTCCGTGCCCATTGCGGTAATTCTCTATCACCGCCCACTGACCGATTTCCTCAGCCAGATTCTCCACGTAAGCCAGTTTGGCTCTAAACTGATCTAGCTTAATGCTCCTCACAGTATCTTTATAATCGTAAGTGGGGGCGAGGTAATACTCCTCAAAAAGGAGCTCTTCCCGCAACTCTATATCCTCGCTAGTAAGTGTATCGGGCTCTTGGGCTACCGCCTCTTCAATTGCTATCGCAGCTTCTATAGGCAAGGACTTCGCTTGCTCCTCGCCTTTTCTCTTGGTTTGGCAGGCTATGAGTAGTAGGGCTACTAGCAGGGGCCCCACTAGGTATCTCTGTTTATTCATATCATTATTATTCTATCAAGTTGCTTATCTCTCTAATTCTAGGCAAATATAATCAATTAACCCATTTCGCCTAGCCAGCAATGCCACTTTGAAGTGAATAGAAGATGGATAATTGATAGATATTGATTACATTTGCGTCGTTTTCTGAATAAAACTAATAGGCTGAACAATGAAAATGAATAAGAAAGTTAATGGGATTTTCCTGGGCCTTTTCCTTGCCATAGGGCTCTCGCTCTCAGGCTGCATCAAGCCAGAGGCACCCAATGCCGAAGCAGATATTGAGAAGTGCATCATGGGGCAAGACCTCCTCTTTAGAGATATTCATATCACCAATAACACGGTGGAGATCACGGTCAATAGCTGGGTGGATGTGACGAAGTTGGCACCAGTGTTTGTTATTACCGATAAAGCGACCATTTCACCTGAGAATGGCTCTATTAGAGACTTTACCAATCCACAAACCTATCAGGTAACCTCGGAAGATGGAAAGTGGAGCAAAGACTATACAGTTACTGTCAAGAAGCCTTCACTTCTTGAGCAACCCATTTGGACCTATAGCTTTGAGGGGTACAAGACTGATCCATATCCTATTCTACAGGAGCTAGATGAAAAGGGAAATGTTACTCTTGAATGGGCAAGCGGCAATTATGCTGTATTCTTAATGAGTGGGAAAGACTTCTACGTTACACAAGACACTGAGGGATACAAGGGAAATGCCGCCAAGCTACAGACCAAAAGCACCGGTTTTTTTGGGAAAATTGCCAAAAAACCTATTGCGGCTGGAAGCGTCTTTATGGGGACTATGGATACTAAGATAATGGCCTCTAAACCTCTTGAGGCAACTCACTTTGGAGAGCTATTCATGCAGGAGCCTCATCTCTTTGAAGGTTATTATAAGTACATCCCAGGCGAGAAAGTAATTAATTCTGCAAGTAAGGTGGTGGAGGGTAAGGTGGATAACTTCAGTCTTTACGCTGTGTTCTTCGAGACCACCAATGAGATTCAGTGGCTTGATGGCACCAATGTACAGGATAGTCCTCAGCTGATATCTGTGGCAAAAGTGACCGAGCGAAAGGTAAGCGACGAGTGGGTGAAGTTTGAAGTGCCCTTTGAGATGCAGGAGGGCAAAACGATTGATCCCGTGAAGCTAAAGGCTGGGAAATATAGGTTGGCTATCGTAGCTTCGTCGAGTGAAAATGGTGCTCACTTTGAGGGCGCTGTGGGTAGTACCTTGTGGATTGATGAACTGCAAATTTTCTGTAAGTAACTTATGAGACGTATTATATATGCTGCGGTAGTAATCGCATTCGGAGCTACTCTGCTCTCTGCACAAAGCAATAAAGATGGCTTTATCCGGACTAAAGATGGCTTTGAATTTGAGCTAAAAGCGGCCATCAACTTTATCGGCGGGGCTGCCCCAATGGATATCCCTCAGGAGGTCCGTTCGATTGACTCCTACAATCCTACTTTCGGAGGCTCCTTTGAGGGAGTGGCAACGAAGTGGTTCGGCGATTCTTATGGAGTGCCTGAGTGGGGTATCTCTGCAGGGCTAAAGCTGGAGAACCGAGGAATGAAGACACAAGTGACCACTAAGAGCTTCCACACCTCCGTTACGATGGACAATGCTGCAGTAGAAGGCTACTGGACCGGTGAAGTGGTGATGGAGTATAGCTCCAACCTACTCAGCTTGCCTCTGCAAGCTCACTATCGCTTCAACCGCAATTGGAAAGTGCGTGGAGGGCTCTACCTCGGTTATCAGATCGATGGAAAGTTTAGCGGAATGGTTCAGAACGGCTATCTCCGTGATGGCACACCAGTAGGGGAGAAGCTGATTATGGAGCAACCATCGCTCTATGACTTCTCAAGCAATATGCAGAGGTGGCAGTGGGGCGGAGTGCTCGGCTTTTCGTGGCGTGCCTATCGGCACTTCCACATCAATGCCGACCTCAATTGGGGCTTCTCTCAAGTCTTTAAGCGAAACTTTACCGCTATCAACTACGCAATGTATCCTATTTACCTACAAGCCGGCTTTGGCTACCAATTCTAGCCACCCTCAATAGTATGCTAATAAAAAAGGACCCCCGCAAGGAGGTCCTTTTTTATTGCCACAATCCTAGTATCCGACCTGTCCGATAGAGCCACCTCAAAAATATAGAGGTGCCCTCTTTAGATTGTTGAAGTGGGATCAGAGCTGCAGGCCAAAGCCCACGCTCTCCACTATCTTCTTGATGCTGTCGGGCGTGATAGTTGCTTCATCGTACTGTACCTCTACAGTGCCAGCCTCGTGGTTGGCCTTTACCGATTTAATTCCTCGCGATACCCTTAGTGCCCCTTCAATCTGCTGAGCACAATGCCCGCACTTCATCCCTGTTACCTCAAAAGTCTTTGTTTCCATCATCCTCTATCTCCTCATATTCTACATACTCCCCGCCTTCAAGATCCAGCGAGGCATTATCTATCATCTCCACACTCGAGGGGGCATCGTCCGTTTGCCTTCGGACCCGCTCCCGACGAGCTCGCTCCTCCTCGGCACTCTTCTGTGCCTCTTTATAGTGCTTCTTCAGCTTATAGACAGAGAGGAGTGCTCGCCGATACTTGATAGCAAATATCACTATCAATATCAGCGGTAAAAGTAATATGAACTGAAGCAAGTCGCTCATCGTATTACTCCTCTGGCTCCATTGAGTGATCCACCCAGATAAGGTTGTTCACCCTCACACCTACCTTCATCGCCTCCGTCACAAAGCGAGCACGCACCTCCTCAGGTAGCTCCTTGGTACGCGAGAGAATCCAGCACTGCTTGGTATTGCGACCCACCACTAGGGCATACTCATAATCCCCCTCAATGGCGATCACATTGTAGCCCGAGAAGATTGGGCCAAAGTAGCTTATTTCCAAAGCTGCCGTATTAGGGTCACCGACAAACTGTGCTACCGCCTCAGAGCGTACCCACTGCTCCTTTTTGTAGTTGTAGCCAGAGTTGATCATCTGTACCCTGCCATCCTCCATCACGTTGTACTCAGCCGTGACATCGCTCAGGTTTCGCTCCCAGCGGTTATCCAGTCGAGCCACCTCGTACCACTTCCCTAGGTATTGCTCTAGGTCAAAGGGAGTGACAGGCTCAGCATTCTTGGGAATAGAGTGCTTTCGGCGGTAAAAGGCCGTGAATACTGTAGTCGCTGCAGCACCTGCAAGTGCAATCAAACCACCTTTGATCAGATTAGCTACTAGCTGGTCATTTGATTTATTCCTCTCAAACATATCTTTTTCTCTTTAATATGGTCCTTTATTATCTATACAACAAGCATAGGTAAGCCAAAGTTGCCTAGCCTGTCGCTTTTACCTTTTATTTAGAATACTATTGACTACCCTTATGCTACTGATCAGCTTCCCTCTTCCTGAAAGGATGTCAATATTCCATACATGAGAGCTGCGTCCTCGGTGGATAATCTTTCCCACCGCTGTGACCGTGTCTCCCACGTGTGCCGAACTGATGTGATTGCCACTCACCTGCATCCCCACCTGTATCTCATTTTCCTGAAGAAGCAACAGCGACCCATACCCTGCTGCCGTCTCTGCAAGTGCTAGCGTTGCGCCACCATGCAGAATGCCCATCGGCTGCTGCGTACGCCCATCCACTGGCATGGTACACTCCACATAGCCCTCCTCAAGTCGGGTGCAACGTATCCCAAGCGTCCCCATCAAGGTATTGCCCTCCATCATCTGATTGAGGAGCTCCACGCTGAGGTCCCCCACATTATCGGGCTTAGGCTGTAGGATAAACTTATTCAGTAAGTGGCTAATACCATCACTATTGTTGCTCGTCGTCACATAGTCGGCAGAGCGCTTTACCGCCTCCGTCGCATTGGCCATCGCCACACCTAGTCCTGCCACCTGTATCATCCCAAGGTCGTTGTAGCTATCACCCACCGCGATCAATTCACTTCGGTCAATGCCCAACTCCTCAAGAAGAAACTCAATGGTCGACCCTTTGTCTACCCCGCGAGGCACCACATCAAGGAAGTGCTCATTGGTGAGGAAAAAGTTGAGTTGTTCGCCATAGTAAGCCTCCATCTCCTCCTTAATCTGGTAGAGGGCATGGGTGTTGTCGCTCGTGATGGCTAGTTTCAGAGGGTCACTTATAAGTCCCTCAAGTAGATGAGGCACCCGCCTGATCGGCATACCACCATCCACCCGCTGCTCCTCTAGTACGTAGTGGTCGTCGGGTGTTTCACTCACAATCATCTGCTGTTCATAGCTAAAGATGGTGAGTTCTGGACGTTTCTTCACCTCCTCATAGAGGTGAGGCAGTAACTTCTTGGGGATAGCACGGCGAGCCAAGATCTTCCCATCACCCAAGGAGGTGAGCTTACCCCCATTGTACGAAAGGATATAGCCACCATACTGATCCAGTCGCAGCGTTTTGGCTATCGCACGGCAACCAAAGGTGGGGCGACCACTTGCCAGTACCACCTTCACGCCTAGCTCTTGGATCGCCATTACCGAACTGATCGTGCTGGGCAGAAGTCGCTTTTGGTCATCTACCAAGGTGCCATCAAGATCCAGTGCCACCAACTTATAGGGGATCTCTCTTTGTGTCATAGTTACGTGGTCTTTAGAGTGAAAGCATCGCAAGGGCCTGAACCATTGCGGGGTCTACTGACTTGTCATCCTTGATGGCACGGCTAAATGGCACGTGGACTAGCTCGTCATTGACAATCCCGATCATCACATTACGCTGACCATCGAGGAGTGCCTCAACCGCTGCCACGCCCATACGGCTTGCCATAATACGGTCTTCGGCACAGGGGCTACCACCTCGTTGCATATGCCCGAGGATAGAGACCCGCACATCGTACTCTGGGTGGCTCTCCTGAAGGCGTTTCGCCACTCCCATAGCACCGCCTGTCAACTCGCTCTCGGCAACCAGTACGATACTACTATTCTTACTCTTACGGAAGCCATTGGCAATCATCTGCGTGATCTGCTCCTCCGCCTCGTGCACTTCAGGGATAATCGCCACCTCTGCACCCGAGGCAATCGCTCCATTGAGTGCCAAGAAGCCAGCATCGCGCCCCATCACCTCCACCACAAAGAGGCGGTCGTGTGAGGAAGCGGTATCACGAATCTTATCCACTGCGTCCATAATGGTGTTGAGGGCTGTGGCGTAGCCAATGGTACGGTCGGTACCGCAAAGGTCATTATCAATTGTGCCGGGGAGCCCCACAATTGGGAAGTTGAACTCCGCTGCAAAGAGCCTTGCCGCCGTCAGTGTGCCATCTCCGCCAATCACCACTAACGCATCGATGCCCGCCCTACGCATATTATCATAGGCGAGAGCACGCCCCTCAGGCGTCTTAAATTCATCGCAGCGTGCGGTCTTCAGTATCGTGCCACCACGCTGAATGATATTGCTCACATTCTCCGTGTGAAAGTCTACAATCTCATTATTCATCAGCCCTTTATAACCACGATAGATGCCTTTCACCTCCAGTCCCTTGTAGATAGCAGTACGTGTGACTGCCCGAATGGCAGGATTCATCCCTGGTGCATCACCGCCCGAAGTCAATATGCCAATGCACTTCAATTCGTATCCTTCAAACATATCTTCCATAACAATCTTCAATCCCTAATCAAAATAATCAATCTCCCAAGCCCCTCTCAACAAAGATACAAAAAAGCCATATAACCCGATAACCCCTATCCCGTATGTCTGTATGCAAACCACAGGTGGGGAGACTGTTGCACTTAGTCCGACTCGTCTGACTTGTCCGACTTGTCCGTAACGGCACCCAACCCAGCAAGCACTCCTCTCCATAAAACCTCCATGCTAGTAGGGCAAAAGTTGAGATGCAACTAAGCAATCGGCGAGATGCAACTCGTCATTTGCTTAGTTGCAACTTGCCGATTGCTTTGTTGCATCTCGGTAAACGCATTTGTATAGTCTTGATTTACAGCTAGTTGCAAAGGAGGTTTTAGTGCTCCTATTTGAGCCATTTTTTTACCTTATTTGGCAGATTGGGACGACGATAAGTGGCCTTGTCTTCTTGTCCTTTTGACTAATACTAGCTAAGCATATTAGATCATTATACTTCTTATGTGACTCGTCCGCATCTTTCAGCAATAATTTGAACGAGATATTCAGAAAAAAATAGTAACTTTGCGTGCAAGTTGTACCTAATAAAAATAGAAGGAAGTATGGCAAAAGTACTCAATCAAGTTTCTCATACCTTTGGAGAATATCTACTTATACCAGGGTTAACCACTGAGCAGTGCACCCCTGAAAATATCAACTTGCGGACTCCACTCGTGAAGTTTCGTCGTGGTGAGGAGCCAAAAATCCAACTCAACATTCCTTTTGTGAGTGCTATCATGCAGTCGGTTTCTAATGATACCCTTGCGATTGAGCTGGCACGCAATGGTGGTCTCTCCTTTATCTTTGGTTCGCAGTCCATTGAGAGCCAGGCGGAAATGGTGCGTAAGGTGAAGAAGTTTAAGGCTGGTTTTGTTACTAGCGACTCTAATCTGACCCCCGACCAGACGCTCCAGGATGTGCTCAACCTGACACATCGCACAGGGCACTCTACCATTGCAATTACAGAGGATGGCACACCTAATGGCAAGCTTTTAGGGATGGTCACTAGCCGTGACTATAGACTGAGTACTACGCCAAGGGAGACGAAGATCGCTTCCTTCATGACCCCCTTCTCAAAGTTGACTATAGGGCGCCTAGGGATTACCCTTTCGGAGGCGAATGATATTATCTGGGAGCATAAGCTCAATACCCTTCCTATTATAGATGAGAAGCAAAACCTGCAGTTCTTTGTCTTCCGTAAGGATTATGATAGCCATAGGGAAAACCCTAGTGAGCTTTCCGATAAGGTCAATAAGCAGCTACTTGTAGGGGCGGGCATCAACACCCGTGACTATAAGGAGCGTGTACCTGCACTCGTGGAGGCTGGGGTGGATGTGATCTGTATTGATAGCTCGGATGGCTACTCGGTTTGGCAGAAGCAGACTCTTCAGTGGGTGAAGGAGCATTATCCCGAGCTTCCTATCGGAGCGGGTAACGTGGTGGAGCGTGATGGTTTCCGCTATCTAGTGGAGGCGGGTGCCGACTTTGTGAAGGTGGGCATTGGTGGTGGCTCTATCTGTATTACTCGTGAGCAAAAGGGTATTGGACGTGGTCAGGCGTCGGCTGTGATGGATATCGCCGAGGCACGTGATGAGTACTTCGAAGAGACTGGGATCTATATCCCAATTTGCTCCGATGGTGGTATCGTGCACGATTATCATATGACCTTGGCAATTGCCATGGGTGCCGACTTCCTAATGATGGGACGCTACTTTGCTCGATTCGATGAGAGTCCTACAAAGAAGCTCAAGGTCAATAATAACTATGTGAAGGAGTATTGGGGCGAGGGCTCTAATAGAGCAAAAAACTGGCAACGCTACGATAGCGGTAGTGAGACTGAGGGCATGAAGTTTGAGGAGGGCGTGGATAGCTATGTGCCTTATGCCGGTAAGATGAAGGACAACTTGATGCTCACACTCGGTAAGATGAAGGCTACTATGTGTAGTTGTGGTGCAGTGGATATCAAGACCTTGCAGCACAATAGTAAGGTGACCCTCGTCTCTTCCACTTCAATTGTGGAGGGTGGTGCTCACGATGTGATTCTGAAGGAGTAAGGATGAGCGACTTCGCACATATTATTAAGCATACAGCTACGATATCGCTTCTGGAATACCAGGAGCGATATCAGCATATAGATAAGTTCTTGGGCTATTGCAAGCAGTGTCGCAATTATGGTCAGCAGTGGGTATGTCCGCCTTTTGACTTCGATGTCAATGAATTCCTCAAGCCGTACCACACGGTGGATATCATCGGCTATCAAGTGGTGTTGACCCCTGAGATGGCAGCGACTGTATATCCCAATCCCGAAGCACGCAATGAAGTGGTGGAGGAGATCATGCAGTGGGCAAGAGCTCAGATTGATCCTGAGATGTTGGCATTGGAAGCTGCTCACCCTGGGAGTAGGGCATGCTATCCGGGGAGTTGCAAACTGTGCTCTAAGGGCGCTTGCACGCGTCTAATTGATAAGCCTTGTATTCATCCAGATAAAGCTAGAAACTCATTGGAGAACTTTGGCTTTGACCTCGGAGCCACCGCCTCAGACCTGTTGGGGATCCCGATGCTCTGGAGCCAAGGGAATAGCCTCGCCCCCTACTATACTCTGGTTGCTGGCCTCCTTCGCTAGTGCTGGCTTTTTCTAGGGGGTACCTAATCTGACAAGTCGGACGGTTCGGACAGGTCGGACGTCCAAGTGGAGAGCGAGTGTCCGACTTGTCTGACCTGTCCGACTTGTCTGACCTGTCCGACTTGTCCGAGAAGAGACCCCGGGGACCCCTATATATATTATGTAATGTGTATCTACCCCCTGAGTAGGTAGAGCATCACCCTCTCTTCCTGGCCAGTGATACTCTCTATGCCGTCCGTCATAAAGTCGTAATTGATGCGGATGTTGCCAAACTGTGAAAGCCGTTCAGTGCGGAAGTCGTAATCAATCCGGTACTGCCCGATGCGCTCCACCTTATTATTGTGGAAGTGGTATTCGATTTGATAACTCCCCACTTTCTCCAATTGGCCAGTTCGCCAGTCATACTTAAATTCATAGGGTCCCAATTTTCGGATCCTCCTTTCATTCCCAATGTCGTACTGAATGGTCCAATCAAATGGTACCCGATCTATTCCATCCTGTAAAGAGTAGACCACTCGCCCACGAGCGTCGTAAATATAGAGGTCTTCCAACTGTCCATCATTTATGATGAAGTAGAGGTGTCCATCAATCAGTGCGCCGAATCGTTTGCCAGTAGCTCCAGCGTCAATATTTATTTGGCTGTCGCCTCTGCCCCAACTGTAATCGTCTCGCCTATTGCTGTCATATTCATATCGCCAAGTGCCATCAGGGTAGAGCAATACTACCTGCCCACCTTGTGTGATTGCCCTCATCTGTGCCGCTCCACTTATGGCTATTGCCCCTATCAATAAGAGAAAAAGTAGCGTCCGTTTCCATTCCTTACTCATACCTTATTACTCTTTTATGAATATATATAGGACAAATGTACTGAAATAATCGCTAGCTTCCTTATTGGCTCGATGACTTCCTCAGGGGTTACGCATTAGAAGGTCTTACCATGAATGACCTCCCCTCGTGGGAGGT
>NZ_KV820637.1:0-272 GCF_001815465.1 Porphyromonas sp. HMSC077F02
TGACTGCCGTATCACACGAAATGTCGGATGAACCCTTTTTAATGACCACTTCAAGGGGAAGGGGCTCTCATTCTTCCTGATGAAAGCCACTAGGTCATAATTGAGAATGTTGCACGAAGTGCCATTCTCGCACATTTGCTTCAAAATGTGTGCTGAGACTTTGAACAAAGGATGAGATGCAAGACGCTGAGGATAAGGCTGAAGGGAGCGTACTCACGTACATGACCGAAGCCGAATTCCGAAAGCAACATTATGTGCCTTGGCATCCTTAC
>NZ_KV820637.1:372-42845 GCF_001815465.1 Porphyromonas sp. HMSC077F02
GGAAGCCTAGGCTCAGCAGATCGCCTTCGTGCAATAGTCTCTAATTACAAGATACATCATCTACTCTAGAGAGGTAAAATCGACCGCTTGCGGTCGGACGGATCCTAGCCCCTGGTCGGAGGGCTAGCCCGAACGACCAGGGGAATGCGGTAATCTCCTAGCCACCCCTACGACCTCCCCTTGTGGGAGGTCGGACACCTCGGGCTAGGAATAGACACCGTGCAACATTCTCAATAAGTAAATGCTAATAATAAATGGAGCTACAGCCGAAAGGGCTATAGCTCCATTTATTATTCTCCAAGGAGAGAGGGTTTTATGCCTCTACCTCAATAGCGATCTGACCTCTATAGTAGCCGCACTCTGGGCATACAGTATGGTATACGTGATAAGCACCACAGTTTGGGCACTTAGCTAGAGTAGGTGCAGTAGCTACATCATGGGTTCTACGCTTACGGGTCTTGGACTTTGATTGACGTCGTTTAGGATGTGCCATATTGATATAATCTCTATTTAGTTATTATTTTTATTCTTATTTATTCTCTCCTTCAGTTCAGCCCACATTGGGTCGTGTGGGTTGTTTTCTGTGGGTGGTTCCATCTCTAGGTGGCTCACCACTTCAGGGTCGCACTCACTGATATCCTCATGTACTTTTATGGATGGCAAGCTTAGTGCCAGGAGCTCGTATGCTATCCACGAAAAGTCATAGACTGGATCCTGAGCATCGAGAGTGATTTCCTCGTCGTTTTCGTCATCAAGAGCAGAGCCAAGTATCACCTCCACATACTCTTCTGCCTCTACATCTAGCTCCATTGGGGCTAGGCAACGATCGCACTCCACAGAAACTATCCCACTGTAGCCAAAGGTCAGTTTGAAGCGGTTGGCGGTGAGTGGAGCTACTGTGAGCACGAGGTCTACGTCACCCCCTAAAAGCTCTGTCGCCTCGACCTCATCAAAGAAGTCGTCCCCTAGGTGGAAGCTGTAGCTCTCAGTCTGCTTTGGAGGGTGCGTGAAGTCAAGTGTCAAGTGATTATACTTATCCATCTTATCTCTTCTCTATGCAATATAGGATATACCTATATAAAACGTGGCAAAGTTACAAAAATATGTGGCAAGTACCAACTATTACCTCGTTGGGTTACTAATTTTAAGAATGTCATCGAATGCAAATGCCTTTATCTAAGCAATAAAATGAAAAATATAGCTGAATATAGGACGGTCTAATGTGCCTTTGTAACCCATTGATATTTAGCATGCTATGAAAGCGAAAACTTAGTTGCATCTCAGCGATTGCTTAGTTGCAACTCGCCGATTGCTTAGTTGCATCTCATCAATTGCTTAGTTGCATCTCGGATTTTGCTTAGCTGTACCTGTTCAATCTGCCCGATTTATGAACGTGTTTCCAAGCTACTATAATATGGTGCTAATCTCTTTGAAGGCAAATTGCTCTTTGCCTCTCGTGGCTGACTCTATCTCTAGCAGCCCATTGGGGAGTACCTGTTGGATCGTGCCGAGGAACCGCTCGCCAGATGGGAGCTGGTATTCTTGCTCCTGTTGGTAGCCGTATAGGTGTTGGTGATACTGTTTTCGGAGTGCCTCTACATCGTCCGCGAGCCTTTCCATCTCGTGCTGGAGCAGTTGAGCTATCTCTCGGACCATTGAGTGGTGCCACGCTTCGTAGTTTTCAGGAAAGGTAATGCCTTCGAGTGCCAATGAGGTGGCTACTGGGTGGTAATCTCCAAATTGAGTCTGCTTCACATTGAGCCCAATCCCCACAATAGTGTAGTTGAGTCGGTCGCCCAGCCATTCATTTTCCGTAAGAATACCTGCGATCTTACGCCGGCCTATTAGGAGGTCATTGGGCCACTTAATGGCGATCTCGGTGGGCTGAATATAGCGAGAGAGTAGCGTGAAAAGTGCTAACGAGGTGACCCTATTGAGGTCGAAGGTGGTGACCCCATGTGGTAGCTCCGGACGTAGTAAGATAGAGCAAGAGATGTTTTGTCCTGGCTCACTCTCCCAGCTATTGCCTCGCTGCCCTCGCCCTGAAGTTTGGGTGTGGGTATCTACTATGGTGTATGCTGGTAGCTCGGGATCCTTTGTGAGTAACTCCCGGAGGTAGTTATTCGTTGATCCTATCTGCGCTAGGTGTATCAGACTTTCCATGCTTTTTCTGTCGGATGTAGTAGATAACGGTGCCGATGCCTGCTAATAGGAGGAGTAGGTTGCCAATATTAGCGACCAACTCGGTGGTGTGCAGCGTTTTGGGATCAAAGACAAACTCAATCTGATGCTGACCCGCAGGAACCACTAAGGCACGGAGTAGGTAGTCGGCCCTTAAGATCTCTGCTGGTGCTCCATCGATAGTGGCGTGCCAACCGTGTGGATAGTAGATTTCGCTGAAAACGGCGAGCCCCTCTTGTGCGTTGCTACTTTGGTAGGTAACTTTATTGGGGCTATAGCTTGTGAGCTTTATCTGTGCGGTGCTATCTGGGGTAATGGTGGTGGGCAGATGCTTTGCAAAGTCGCTTCCTACCACAGCTACCTCCTGCAGTGATACCTTGCCGATGGTGGTAAATTCATCATCGGGGGTATCCACCTTTTGAGCCTTGGAGACAAACCAAGCATCTCCGTAGGTGTCGGGGTCAGCAATGGGCACTTCTCGACCAAGGCTATCGGGGATAATGTAGTACTTCGTATTGAGAGCTCGAAGGATATTGAGGTCTTGGTGCACTAGATACCCCTCAATCAGGTCTTGATACCTCTGCAGTTTCGCCGCATGGTAGCCACCTACTGAGCGGTGATTGTAGGAGGTGGTGGCGTCATTGAAGGTATTCACCGCAAGATTGAGCACTCTGAATTGAGTGGTATCGGCAAGGATTATCTTATCGGCCTCCGTGGTATGGGATACCTTTGCCTGTACGCTCCGCTGTGGTAGGTACTTCTCATCATTGAGGTACCGCTTGTCTACACCCCAAAGGTCTACTAAGATAAGTAGGAATAGAAGGGAGAGCATCCACTCCTTATTGAGTTTCTCCTTTTGATAAAAGTAAAGGATGCCGATGCCGAATAGTAACACTATGATGGTACGCAGTGCATCGGCCTTGAAGATGCCTTCGCGCACCTGCTCAAGGGCGCTCCGCACAAGTGCCACCTCTTGGTTTTCTGCCGTAAGGGTGCTGAAGGTCTCTGCCTCAGCACGGCTAAGGAAGCCACCCGATAGACTTGGAGCTACCCACATCAGGAGGGCGACTCCGAGGGTGAGGGCTACTGAAATGATAGCGGCCTTTTTGTGCTCTTTGAGTAGCTGTGGCTGGGTTGAGAGCAGATATAAGGCCCAAATGGCGAAGAGGGGTAGGGTAAATTCTGCCACCACTAGTATGGAGGAGGGGGTGCGGAACTTATCGTAGAGGGGGAAGTGATTGATGAATAATTCGCTCAGCCACATCAGATTGTGCCCCCACGAGAGCATAATGGTGAGCAGGGTGACCACTACCAAGCCCCACTTCATCGGCCCCTTAGCCACCATCATTCCGAAGAGGGCGAGTAGTAGCACAATGGCTCCGACGTAGACTGGCCCAGCGGTAAAGGGCTGGTCGCCCCAATATCTATTCTGCTGCGCCACGATGCCGACGAGTTGTGGGTCGCTAACACCCCCATTTTGTGCCTCCTCAATGCCGATGTATCCCGAGGCACCTCCCTTGGCATCGGGGATTAAGAAGGTAAGCATTTCATCAATGCCGTAGCTCCACTGTGTGATATAGGCGTGGTCAAGGCCCGTAGTGGTGGCCTGCTTATCAGTCGCCTGGTCCAGTACCGTAATCTCTCGCCCACCTCGCATCGTCTCTTGGCTATACTGATAGGTGTGGTAGAGGCTGGTGCCATTGATTGCAATGCCCACTAATCCCGCAGCGAGTACGGTACCAGTTGCCTTTGCGAAGTGCAACCACTCTTTTTTGTGTGCCGCCTCGATGCCCCACGCCACCACCATTGCTACCATTACGAAGGCGAAGTAGTAGCTCATCTGGATATGATTGGAGTAGATCTGCAAGGCAGTGAAGAGCCCAGTGACGAAGAAGCCGAGGAGATACTTTCGCCGATGAAATACCAGTACCAGTCCGGCGATTGTGGGTGGAATGTAGGTGAGGGCAAGGAGTTTCCAAATGTGTCCAGCATCAATCAGGATTAGGAAGTAGCTTGAGAAAGCCCACATAATAGCCCCACCAATAGAGAGCAGTCGCTTCAATCCCCAGCTTCGCATGAAGATATAGAAGCCTATGAGTAGCATGAATATCAGGTAGCTATCCCCAGGTAGGAAGTTGAGGAATGGAAGGCGAAGGCGGTAGAGGTTCTGTGCCACCTTGATCCCCTCTGCCGAGGGGTAGGAGGGGGAGATTTGGTAGGTGGGCATGCCCCCAAAGAGGCTACCTGTCCAGTAAGAGCGTTCGCCAGTCTCCGCCTTGTACTCCACCACATCACGCCCAGTACCTGAGGCGGCGGCACCATCGGCCTGAAAGAGTACTCTGCCCTCAAAGGCAGCAGGGGTGAAGTAGGCAAGTGAGATGACTAAAAATAGCAGTACCACAGCTATTATATAGCCCCACGGTTTGAACTTTAACTGGGATATTCCACTCTTCTTCATATCTTATGCCTCTAATCTATTGACTACTTTGAACTCTGGGAACTGATCCTCTACGAGCTTGTACATATATTCTAGTGCCGCCTCTCTCTCATTGGGGATGACCCCGTCAAGGATGGCGTCTTTGATCTGTTCTTTGATTAAGCCCAGCTCTCTCCGTGGGGTGAGCTGGTAGATATGCATGATATCATTGCCACTGACGGGTGGTTGGAAGTTGCGAATCCGATCCTTCTCCTCTATCTCTACCAACTTCTCTCGCACCAGGGCGAAGTTCTGTAGATACTTCTGCACCTTCGCAGGGTTTTTACTGGTCAGGTCGCACTCACAGAGAGTCATTAGGTCGTCAATATCATCTCCCGCTTCAAAGAGGAGGCGACGAATAGCCGAGTCGGTCACCCCTTCATCGGCGAGCTGAGCAGGCCGCATATGTAGGCGAACGAGCTTTCGGATGTACTCCAAACGCTCTCCTAGTGGAAGCTTGATGCGACGAAAGAGTCTAGGCAACATCTTCTGACCAACATAGTCGTGGTTGTGGAAGCTCCACCCGATGCCCGACTCAAATCGCTTGGTGACTGGCTTCCCAATATCGTGAAAGAGGGCGGCAAGGCGTAGGTAACTATTGTCGCTCACCTTCGCTACGTTATCCACCACTATGATGGTGTGGACGAAGTTGTTTTTATGCCCGATGCCCTCCTTGGTCTCGGCTCCTTTGAGTGCCGAAACTTCGGGGAGATATTGATCCATCAACCCTGTCCGCTGCATCAGTCCTAGCCCTATCGAGGGCTTGGGAGAGTCAATGATCTTCATAAACTCCGTCGTTACACGCTCTATGGAGACCACTGGCGGCTTGAGCCGCTTCGCATTTCGGCGGATGGAGTTAAAGGCTTCGTCACACACCTGAAAGTTGAGCTGACTTGCAAAACGTACTGCTCGCATCATACGGAGTGGGTCGTCCGAAAAGGTTTGGTCGGGGTCTAGCGGTGTGCGGATCACGCTATTCTGTAGGTCGGCAATTCCGCCAAAAGGATCATGCAGGGTGCCACGCTTCTCACCATTGAGTGTAATGGAGAGGGCGTTGATAGTGAAGTCGCGCCTTGCTTCGTCCTCCTCAAAGGTCGCCTCCTCCACAATCGGCTTGCGACTATCTTGGCGGTAACTCTCTTTTCGGGCACCTACAAACTCCAAGTCCAGGCCATGCCAGTGGATTTGTGCGGTGCCGAACGACTTGAATACCGATAGTTTGGCACCCTTGCCAAGACGCTGAGAAAGCTCTTTGGCGAGGCGGATACCACTGCCGAGGGTTACGAAGTCAAGGTCTTGCTTGAGCTCTCCTTTAAGGATAAGGTCACGCACGGCTCCTCCCACTAGTCGCACCTCTTGCCCCACCTCATCCGCTGCAGCAGCGATGGTAGAGAGGAGTTGCTCACCAAGTTTCTCCGTTAGTTGTTGATATATGATGGATGGTTCTTTACTCATCTTGATAACTCTTCACTTTTCAATTCAAAGGGCACTCGCCTACTTCATCCGCTTGATGATAGAGTAAGCCTTGAAGTAGCCCAAAGCTCCAGCTTGGCTGAGGTCATTATCCCCCAGTTGCTTCTCCCCGATGGCATAGTGGCAGAGCCCTCTATTGAAGTAGGCGGAGCCTAGTGTTGGCTCTAGTTTAAGCACCTGGTTGTAGTACTCAATCGCCTCGCTATAATTGCCCATGGAGGCCTTGATATAGGCAATGTTGAATAGGGCTGGCACATAATTAGGGATTAGCTCAAGCACCACTTTTAGGTCGGTAAGTGCCTCCTCCGAAATGGCTTTCTTCTTGAGGTACTCCTTAGAGAGGGTGCTATTCATACTGATTCCGAGCCTATTTTGGCTATTCCTTTCTCCGTCCTTGGCACTCTCTGCCTCGTAGGCAAGGATTCGCGAGGTGGCTCTTTGGAAGTAGGGCGCTGGGTCATCGGGTATCGCCTCAATAATCTGCCCCATCGTCTGCACCACAGCATCGTGATCCTTAATGGTAAGTTGGTCGAGAGCCAGATGCATCATTGCTTCGGCAGAGTGGGGGATGCTGAGGTCAAAACTATCCACTGCATTGATGTGCTTCTGCAACTCCGCTTGCGATAACTGCGGTAGATGCTCCACTACCAGCACACCATACTCCTCAGTAGGTAGCCCAATGGCCGAGGAGTAGGCCGTATTGGTATTGGTCTTCAGTTGCTTATCCACCGCCACATAGTAGGAGAGCGTAAAGAGTGGCTCTGGCTCTATCAGCACCTCTCTATCCTGTATACGACCACGGATACCCTGCTCCTCCGTGTAAAGCTCGTCGTATGCCTTTTGCTGGCTAGCATAGACGAGCGACCTAAACTTCTGGATATTATCATCCTTCTCGCTACGTACCCGCTCCGTTTCCTCTGCCAGTGCTGCCTGCTTTGCTTGTTGTGACGTGGCCTTTTGGAGGGTACCTTTGTCGTAGGTCATCTTCGAGGCAAGGTAAAGGTCCTCCCGAGCCGCCTGCGACTTTCCTTGTCCCGTTCGGGCATCTGCACGCTCTACAAGAGCTGGCAAGAAGGTAGGGTAGCGCTCAATGATTCTATCCAAATCGGCCTCTGCTACTTGGTAGTCGCCGATTTGGTTTGAGATAATAGCACGGTTGAAGAGAGCAAAGTAGTTATTCGGCTCCCGCTGCACCACCTTGTTAAAGTCCTCCTGTGCCGCATTGATTTCTCCCACTTGGCTCCGCAGAAGTGCCCTATTGTAGAGTGCCAAGGTATTGGTCGGATCCAGTTCAATGGCAATAGAATAGTCCGCCATTGCCCCTTTGATATTGTACTGCTGATACCTCACAATCCCTCGATTGAGATAGAGCTCTGCCCTATCTGGCATATACTCCATCGCCCGATTGATGTACCCCTCCGCTTCGCTATAGTTCCCTCTGTCGTACGAGATACCTGCCATCGAGAGGTAAGCCCCCGAGAGGGTGGGTGAGATAGCAAGAGCCTTCTCAAATAGATCGATTGCAGCCACTGTATCCCCTCGCTCTAACTGAAAGCCGCCATCTATCATATACCCCTCTGCATAATCAGGGTAATAGCGATGGAGGTGATCCAAAGTTGCCCTTGTGCCGATGCTATCCTTCAGCGCCATCTGAAGCAAAGCAGAGTTGTGGAGTGCCCCTTTGTGGTCGGGATTATCCTGTAGCACCACCTTGTAATCTTCCAACGCAAGGGAGTCCTTGCCGAGCGTGTGCCGACTGATGGCCCTAAGGTAGTACGAGCCTACTAGAAAGGGATTTCGCTCAATGGCGGCACTGCTATCCGCTTCCGCTCCTAGGTAATCATCTAGTGAATACTTAGAAAGCCCGCGGTAATAGTAAGGTTCAGCGAGATATGGTGCACTCTGTATGGCCGAATTGAAGTATTGTATCGCCAGTACATAGTCCTTAAAATAGATCGCGTTCTGCCCCACAGAGATCACCCGTTGGGTATCTATCTGTGCCTGCAGAGCTAGGGTACTCCCACCTAGGAGCCCCATCACGATCAGCACCACTCTCCAAAAACCTTTCAACATATCTACTTCGTAATCACCTTGTAGTGAGCCCTTACTTGCCCACGACTCATCTTCTGTAGCTTCCGCTTAATCATCGCCTTCCGCATTGGATTGACCCTGTCGGTAAAGAGCGTCTGCTCCAGATGGTCGTACTCATGCTGTATCACCCGAGCATTAAATCCCGAGTAACTCTCTTCGTGAGGCACCATCTGCTCATCTAGGTACTTAATTGTAATCTGCTTGGGCCTATCTACATTTTCATTCAGCCCTGGTAGACTGAGGCACCCCTCCTGCATCGTACAGCTCTCCTCGCTGTACTCCGTGATAGTAGGATTGATAAATACCTTCTTAAAGCCCTTGCTATCGGGGAAGTCGTCCCCCAGAGGATCCGCATCGACCACAAAGAGACGGATCGCCTTCCCCACCTGAGGGGCTGCCAATCCCACCCCATCCGAGGCGTACATTGTCTCAAACATATTCTCAATTAGCTTCCCTAGCGACGGAAACTCCTCCTCCGTCACCTCTCTCGTCTTCTCTCGTAGCACCTCTGTGCCATAGACATATATAGGTAGTTCCATTACTTCTTCTTGTACTTCTCTTGATATATTCTACTCTCCATAAATCCTTGTAAGATGATTACCGCACTCACCTCATCGGCAATTCCCTTTTCACGGCGCTTCATCTTTCCCAGCCCCGCATCTATCATCGCCCTTTGAGCCAACACCGTAGTAAATCGCTCGTCAAACCGTACCACCTCCACCGTTGGCAAAAGTTTACGCAGACGGTTCACCACCGGCTCAATATACTTCACGCTCTCCGAGTCAGTGCCATCGGCCTGCTTTGGCTCCCCCACTACAATCAGGTCGATAGGCTCCTTTTCAGCATACTCCTTGAGCCATTGAGCCACCTCGTGAGTGGGCTGAAAACCAAGCCCATTCGGCACTATCTGAAGCAAGTCAGTAGCGGCTACTCCCGTTCGCTTTCGCCCAATATCAAGTGCTACAAGGCGTCCCATAGCAGTTGCTGTATTGTCTTTCCCGTCACCGGGTCCACCACGTTGGGTGCTATCTCCGCCAGTGGCTTGAGTACAAACAGACGCTCCCTAAACCTAGGGTGCGGGATTGTGAGCCCCTCCTGCTCCACTACTTCATCACCATAGAGGATAAGGTCGAGGTCAATACTCCGATCCTTGTAGATGCCCGAGTGGCTCTTCTCGCTCCGTCCTAGCTCCCGCTCTATCTCTTGCGTCACCTCTAGCAGTTGGCTTGGTGAAAAAGCGGTCACCCCCTCCACCACTTGATTGAGGAATAGATGCTCCGACTCAAAGCCCTCTGGCTCCGTCTCCAGCACCTGCGACTCCGCCACCACCTCCACACCCCTCATAGAGAGCTGCTGGATAGCTTGCTTTAGCGAGGCACCTCGATCTCCGATATTCGAGCCAAGGGCAATAAAAACCGTTTGCTTCACACCCATTCTCTTATCCTTACAGAATCAGCATGGCATCGCCATATTGCCCAAAGCGATACCCCTCCTTCACCGCTGTCTTGTAGGCCTTCATCACCTTGTCATAACCACCAAAGGCAGCCACCAACATCAGCAACCACGAGTAAGGCATATGGAAGTTTGTCACCATCGCATTCTGTAGCCCATAGTGGTATTCAGGGAAGATAAACTTGCTCGACCAGCCATCGTACGGCTTCACAAATCCATCCATACTCACCGCCGTCTCAAGAGCCTTTGCCACCGAAGTCCCCACAGCCACGATACGCTTCTTTTGCTCTACCGCCTTATTGATCGTGTCGCAAGTCTCCTGATTAATAATCATCCGCTCCGACCCCATCTTGTACTTCGAGAGGTCATCCACATCAATCTCATCATACATCACCCGGCTAGTGTGCAGTGTTAGCGACGTAAATCGTATATCCTTCAGCTCAAAACGCTTTATCAGCTCCCTACTGAAGTGAAGACCAGCTGCTGGTACCACTACCGCCCCCTCCTCCGTAGCATAGATTGTCTGATAACGATCCTCATCCTCAGGCTCTACAGGTCGGTGTATGTAGTCTGGTAGGGGCGTCTCTCCTAGCGAGAAAAGAGCCTCCTTAAATTCATCGTAGGTGCCGTCGTAGGCAAACTTCAATATTCGCCCCCTCGACGTGGTATTATCCACCACCTCCGCTACCAGCTCGTCATTCTCACCGAAAAAGAGCTTATTACCGATACGTATCTTACGAGCCGGGTCCACCAACACATCCCACAGCATCGGTTCATTCAGCTCACGGAGGAGAAATACATCGATCATCGCATTCGTCTTCTCCTTATTTCCCACCAATTTAGCAGGGAATACCCGAGTATTATTCAGCACAAATAGGTCATCCTTCCCAAAGTACTCTAGGATCTCCTTAAATTGCCTATGCTCTATTTCCCCCGTATCCTTATGGAGTACCAAGAGACGGCTCTCATCCCTGTGTTTCTCAGGGTATTGTGCTATCTGCTCCTTAGGAAGCTTAAAATTAAAGTTCGATAGTTTATACTCCGCCATATTCATATATTCCTCCTTTTCCTTCTTAGTCAATAGTCATACGTTCCTCAATATACTCCTCAAACTGCTCCACCCCAATTCCCTCCGATGCTCTAAACTCCCCCACCGATTCACGGCGAAGGGCGGTCAGATAAGCACCACACTCCAGCGACCGCCCGATATCCCTTGCCAAAGCCCTGATATAGGTTCCCTTGCCACACACTACCCTGATCCGAATGTAGGGTAAGCTGTACTCCAGTAGCTCAATGCGGTCAATCCGCACCTCCTTCGCCTGTAGCTCCACCCCCTCTCCCTTTCGGGCCAATTCATAGGCACGGCTACCCGCCACCTTTACTGCCGAGAATATTGGTGGCACCTGCGGTATCACCCCCTCGTATTGCTTCAGCACCTCCTCTACCTTTTCCCTCGTGATATGCTCCGTGGAGAATGTGGCATCCTCTTCACTCTCAAGGTCAAAGGAAGGCGTCGTTGCCCCCAGCTTCAGCGTCGCCGTATACTCTTTCGGCAACTTCTGTACCTCCTCTATCCGCTTCGTGTATCGGCCAGTGCAGAGCACCACCACCCCCGTAGCAAGAGGGTCTAGCGTCCCCGCATGCCCCACCTTAAGCCGCTTCACTCCGAGCTTTTTGCAAAGTAGCCACCTAAATTTATTCACCACATCAAAGCTGGTCCACTTGAGTGGCTTATCCACCACCACAAAGGTACCATCCGAAAAAATATTCTGAGGCACTTCGTGCGACTTATGATCTCTTTGGCTCTTTTGCATCATTCACTAAACTAGGGCTAGCTCCACCCCCATACCCATTAATACAAGTATCACTCCGCCTACCAAGATACGATAAACTCCAAAGGCAGCAAAACCGTGTCGCTTGAGGTACTTGATAAAAGTCTGTATCGCCACCATCGCCACTATAAAGGAGACTACATTCCCGATGAGTAGCGTGACCCAATGCTCCTGAAGGATATAGAGCGTATCGCTTTTCCAAAACTTGATCACCTCCAGTACAAAGGCTCCGAGCATCGTAGGTACAGCGAGGAAAAAGCTAAACTCTGCCGCCACCTCGCGCTTCAGCCCTACCGACATACCGCCCACGATCGTAGACATACTCCGCGACATACCGGGGCAAAACATCGCAATGGTCTGGAAAAGCCCAATGGCAAAAGCCTTGCCATACGTCACCTCCTCCTTGTGATTGTTGCGAATTAGGCGGTCAATAAAGAGCATCACCACACCTCCAATCAGTAGATTAAGAGCGATGATCCACACCTTGCCCAGCGCCTCATCCACCCAGTCATTAAAGAGCAGACCCAGTATCGCAGCAGGCACCACTCCCACTACCAGTAGGAAGTAAAAACGAAAACGGCTCAGCCCCCGCCGCCACTTTCGCTCCTCATGCCACATATCCTGGGGAAGGTCAAAACGAAAGAAACGTTTGAAGTAGAGCACCACCACCGAGAGGATTGCCCCAAATTGGATCATCACCGTAAACGCCTTCACATAGGGGGTCGGCTCCATCCCCATCAGGGCTTGAGCTATCACCAGATGTCCCGTGCTGGAGACCGGCAGGAACTCCGTGAGCCCCTCTACTATTGCCAGTATAATCGCTTCTATTATCGTCATAGCTTACTTCTCTTCCTCTCCTGAAGATTTCTTCGCTCCCTTGCCACGCCACAGCAGAGCCACCAGTAGCCCTACATACCCTAGCGTCAGCACCACAGGAGCCACCCCAATGCGGGTGCTATTGAATACCTCCGCGTTAAAGCTCACTCCGTCCTCCGACTTACCTCCGGCCAAAAGTAGATACCCCACCACCAGCACCGCCACCGATGCCAGAGCTATGTAGAGGTTCACCTTCCCAAAGCCGTATCCTTTGATCCTTTTATCTTCCCTGCCTTCCATATCTATTCACTATGCTCTGTAGAGCTTGTTTACATCCATTCTTAGGTACCTACTTACCGCTGCAGTAGCTGAAAGCCAACTGATTACTACGCCTAGCACCAGCACCACTGCCAACACTATGAGCCCACTCTCCACGGTCAGTACTGACCTTAGGAGAGGATAATGATTTCGGACATAATACCAGCCCCAAGTGAGGAAGCCACCAGCTACGATGGCCGCCATCACACCACTCCAGATATTGTACCAGACAAAGGGGCGGCGGATAAAGCGTGAGGTGGCACCCACCAGCTTCATCGTGTAGATCAAAAACCTCCGTGAGTAGATCAAGAGCCGAATGGTGTTATTGATCAGCACCATAGAGATGAGTAGCAGTAACCCCGAAAGTAGCGCCATCACCAGCGTCAGCCCACGGATATTATCATTCAGCTTATCCACCAAGTCCTGCCGATACCCCAGTGATTGCGTCAGTCGATACTGCTCCAGTCGGCGCTCTACCAATTGTAGACTATCCGCCGAAGCTACATAAGCCTCACCAAGCGTGATCTCAAAGGTGGGTGAAAGGGGGTTCCAACCGAGGAACTGCTCTGGGTTCTCTCCCAGCTCCTTCGTGAGCTCCTCTAGTGCCTCCTCCTTTGAGTGCAGTACCACCTCTCGCACAAAGGGCTCTTTCCTCAGGTCCCGCTGCATCTGTGCCACCTCGTCGGGGTCGGCATCGGGCGTTAGAACTACGTTAAACGTTACCTGCTCCCGCACATAGCTACTCAAGCCACTGCCTACCAAACCAAGGAGTACCACCAGACCAAGCAAAAAGAGCACCATTGAGATACTGATGATGCTGATCACTCGCGAATGCCAAAAGCTACCAACCCTGCCAAGACCACCCCTTTTATCTCTACTCATAAAATATCTATCTACCTTACATTTATAGCCTCCACACCATAATATGCAAATCTACTAAATAATCACGACTGCACAATAAAATCACGACCGTGATGTTCAAGACAGAAGGTCCGACTCGTCTGACCTGTCCGACTTGTCCGATAAAGGTGCCTCCTCTCGAGGTACCTTCCTCCTAAATAAATAGCCCATAATTTCCTCTAGGTAGTAGAGCAAAAGTGGAGTTGCAACTAAGCAATCGGTTAGTTGCAACTCGTCATTTGCTTAGTTGCAACTAACCGATTGCTTAGTTGCAACTCGGCTGAGGCGTTTTTACTGCCCTGTATTTCAATGGGCTACAAAAGGTTGGATTTATTGCCTCCTGACAGCCCGCTTGAGCCTATGTTTCCCCGCTCCTTGCTGCCCAAAGAAAAGCCCTTGAAAGGCGGGTCAGTCAGCACTCCTATCGTACTGGACCTGACCTATCTTTCAAAGGCTATCTTTCTCCGACAAAGTCTCGGCACATTTGAAGCAAATGTGCGAGAATGGCACTTCGTGCAAACATTCTCAATAAGATTGGCACCTGCAAAATCAATCGTGGGCTACTCCAAGGGGTAGTGGATATTGAGGTAGCCCATTTGGTACGCGAGCAGAGTACCGCCTACGATGTGGCTTTTATTGATTGTAAAGGGGGCTACCCTTACCCATTCACTCCAGACCTTTTCGAGTCTCCTAACAGCGATTGATAAGATGACTAATCTTTTCCATTAATGACATCATCAACACATGGTATCTCTCTGATTTTGAAAACACATATGGAAAACAATTAATAAAATAGATGGGATGCTATTTAGCTGTATTTTCGGGGACAAGACCTGTCTCTCTACTTTGGTTACTTATCACAGCATTTTCATGTCTCTTGGATTTGCCCTTTTGAAAATAGTAGGTTAGTTTGACATAAAATAGGCTTCTAAAGTTATTCCACACAGTACTCTCCTCCATACTAAATTGAGGCAGAGCAGTGTAAGACCTAGTTGGGTTAGGATTATTAATCCACTCCAATGATAAAGAGAGTGTTTTGTGCTTCCACATAAGTGAGGCAAAATGACTGCTCCCAATATCTACTAAGAAATCGCCATTGACGTCTGTAAATGGAAAGTTGAAATAATAGCTAAGTTGAAAAGCTCTGTACGCAATCAAGGCACCAATACCACCACTATGTACCTGGTGATTTATCTTTTGATTTGGCGTCTCATATTTCTTTACTGCCAATTGATAATAGGGTTGTAACGTCAGGAAGTCGAAAAGACGAGCGCTTCCGCTAACAGACGCCCCATATATCATACTATTTTTCACCGCCTCATAGTTTCTCAGCACTCGGTCTCCGTCTGATGATATGATAGGCATAAATGGCTTGTGAGCATAGTCACAATTAAGAGAAGAGGAAATAAAGAAATTATTATCACTGGAATTCCAACGGAAGTCTAGGCTATTTCTTGAGGTGTAGTAGGGCTTAAGGTTTGAATTGCCTCTAAAGTAATATCCCTCATCTATTGATATAGGAGAATCGGCTAGGTATCCTAAACTAGGTAGAGTCGGTTGAATGTTTGTATTCAATCTTAGTGAACTTGATTTGCCGAGCTTGTAATTTAGTGTAACAGCTGGTCTCGGAATCACAAAGCGAAAAGTCTTATTCTCGCCGTTTTTTAATGCAGAATACTCTAGTCCAACTCCCAAATTATAACTCAGCATATCGTGTCTACCAGAATAGTCAGAATAGACATATAATTTATTGCTAGAGATGTTTTGTGGAGAGCTTTTGTCCCCTCCCACAGACTGCCTAAGCTGCTCATGGCTAAATAGTCCACCAAAGTTCCAAGCGTCGTTTTGATAGAGAACCTCTCCGATTAGTGAGTACACTTTATTGTGAGTCAGATTTTCATAAGTGTAATCGTAATCTTTATTCGCTCCCTCCATAACTCTGTTCAGACTATTGTTGGACTTTGAATTACTTATGGTATTCACAAAGTTGATGCCAATAAGTTTATTCTCTCCTAGAGGTTGGTGGTAATACAAATCGAATGCTAAGCTATTATAATTGCTCTTTAAGTCTCTCCCACTCTTCCCTATCAACTCTCTATTATTAAAGATCTTTGTCACGCTCTGTTCATATTTCTCGTGCCCTGGGCTCTGTCTATATTCAAGCTGAGATATAATGAAGGCATTATTGCTGAAATATCTTCTATACCTTATCTGCCCAATGTTGTAATACCCCTTATAGCTACCAGGGAGACCTTCATATGTATTGCTCGTTCCATCGCCATATTTATAGACATTATTCATGCGATTATCATTGAGAGCTCGGTAGTCACAAAATCCCCCAACTGTAAACTGATTATTCTCATCGGAGTAAGTGTAATTCAGCATATTGGTACCATACCCTGTTGTAAATGAATTTTTCGCATCAAGATAGAAATAGTGGCTCTTGCTTTTGCTCCTTCTTGTTTGAACCTCCAAGACAGCACCAATATTTTCGTGAGCAAAGCGAGCTGGAGGCTCGCTATAGTACACTAGCTTCTGTACATCTTTGGACGAAATCTGTTGCAGCTCTCTATAGGTAGCTCTCTTACCATTGATTAGGATGAGTATGGACTTATTATCAACGGTAATGAGCTGCTCATCCATAAAGTTTTTCTTGAATTGAGGTAAGCTGCTTATCGCATCTAAAGCATTATTCCCCACGCTGAGAGCTTCCGAGGTCAAGAGGATTTCATCTCTATTGCCAAAGCTATTAAGCACTTGAGCAGAGATGACCACCTCATTTAACAGTTTGGAGTCCATAGCTAGAGATATTGCTCCCATATCAATGCTATTTTGGACTACTATCAATGTGTCAACTTCTTTGAAGCCTATATACGAAAGCTGGAGATTATACTCCCCTCTATCTATAGGTTGGAGGAGAAACTTCCCATCACTATTAGAGGCAGTATGCTTTATGACCTCTCTGTTATTACCCTTTGTTAACTTGACAATAACAGAAGGCAACGGTTGTTGCTGCTCATCAACGCAAGTACCTGTAATATGATACTGCGCAAAGCTTAATATCGGAATAAATAATAATATAATAACTAGCTTAAATCTACTTTGAAGCGTGCTCATATCTTGAATTAACAAATGAATTTATCACGGCTAGATTACCCTTTAATATACTTCTAATGGGGTTAGCACTCCATTGGGCAAAAGAATGTATTTTATGCCATTAATGATGACAATCATTCCTTTTTTCTCCTTACTAGTGTTACAATTACGACCAGATACTAATGGTAGTTAAGTTGCAGTCAATATCTCTTTCATGTTTTTCAAAAAAAGTATTACGCCACAAAAGTAAGGAAATTATTTCGGATCTTACCTATCGAATCTAAACCCTTGATTCCGCACCTGCAAAATTAATCGTGAGTTACTCCACGGGGTAGTGGGTGTTGAGGTAGCTCATCTGGTAGGCGAGCAGAGTTGCACCTACGATGTGACTTTTATTGACCGTGAGGGGGGCTATCCTTACCCATTCACTCCAGACCTTTTCGAGTATTATTTTGTCATACCCCTGCTTTTGTCCGCCAGCGAGAAATTGGCTTCGCATCTTGGCAGATTCGTCGGTTAGCCCACGATATAATGCTAGCCGAAGTCTATCCGACTCCCCAGAAGAGAAGTTGGCAATCGCTTTTGCCAACTGCATTATCTGCTCTTGGTAGAGGGTGATGCCATAGGTCTCGCTGAGGTATGGCTCCATTACAGGGAGGAGGTAGTTGATCGGCTCCTTGCCTTGCTTTCGGGCGATATAGGTGGGGACGATCTCTTGCCCTTTGCTGTACAGGATGGCGATGGAGAGCATTAGGTCATTAAAGCTATCGGGCTTTATCTCTTTCCAAAGCTGTTGTAGGCGGGGCGCTTGGAGGAGGTAGCACCTCCCTCCACGCTCTTTGCCAATGGATTGGAGCGTATCGGGGTCGTCGGTGGGGATCGCCCCAAGTTGGATCTCCTTTCCTAACCGATGCTTTATTTGCTCCATGCGATCTTGGAGCCATGTGAGGTGGCTGAGTGTGAGCCATCCTATCCTTATCGCATCAGAATCATAAAGGAGGGTGTAGGGATGGTCCTCCTTACGCTGTGGCAAAGTACCTCTCTCGCTTACTTCTATGTCTATGCTCACCTTGGTTGGGGTGTCGGGATTGAGGAATCGCTCGAAGAGGAGCCCGTGCTTTAGGGGATCCACCCTCGTAATGCCTAGCAGATAAAGCAGTAGAGAGCTAGGTGCGGTGCCTCGGCCATTGCCGATTAGCACCCCTTGTTGCTTAGCTTTGACTATTTGCTCGTGGAGCATAGCAATTTGAGGGGTGATGCCCGCCTCCTCCACTGCTCTTAGCTCTAGTGCTAGCCGTTGTTGGATCTCGGTGGAGAGTGGTGCACAATACCGCTCCTCTGCTCCCTTGGTAGCTTGATAAAGGAGGTAATCCTTAGGGGTTTCAAAGCAGATAGTATTTGGGCGGGAAGATAAGCTGCTAGATATCTTCAGTTCTCGCTTCCTTTTTTGTCCGTTCGTTGATTTAATCATGGTTGTTTGAAATTAATAGTTATGATACTTCGGTTTGCGTCCTCTCTCTATATATATACGAATGAGAAAGAATATCAAATTTTCATCTTTACGACCCCGGCTGAGGGGTAGGACAACCTTATCTAGGTCTGACCCCTCAGCCGGGGTCAAGCAGGTGGAAAATATGCTCTAATACACAGGTCGTTCGGGGCTTTGCCCCTCCGACCTGTGCCTATTTAACACGGACCTCTGCCGAGGTCCTTTCTTATCAACTCTCTGCTATAAGCACATACGGTAAGATCTTTCTAATGCGTAACCCCTGTCATTTCGGTGGCTGTTAAGATATTTTTTGGTAGCTTTACAGCGTGGAATGGGCTTTGCCTTTTTCGGACTAGGGGAGGGGGTGACACATTAATATATAAGGAATACATATATAGGTCTCTATACAGATGAGTGAGATAAAACCAACATTGATGGTATTGGCGGCGGGTATGGGTAGCCGTTATGGGGGATTGAAGCAATTAGATGGCGTGGGTCCGTGTGGTGAGACCATTATGGACTTCTCTATCTATGATGCAGTGAGAGCCGGCTTTGGTCGGGTGGTCTTCGTGATTCGCCGGGACTTTGCCGATGAGTTTGAGGCAAAGGTGGCTAGCCGCTACCGCGATCAGTTTGAGGGTCGACTTGGCGTGGAGGTGGTCTTCCAAAGTGTGGAGGACCTGCCTGAGGGCTTTACTTGCCCTGAGGGTCGGACCAAACCTTGGGGTACCAATCATGCGGTGCTGATGGGCAAAGGGGTGATCAACGAGCCTTTTGGGGTGATCAATGCTGATGACTTCTATGGGGCGGAGAGCTTCCAGGTGCTGGGCGATGAACTGCGAGCAATGGCTGGCGGTCGCAACCGCTACTGTATGGTGGGCTATCGTGTGGGGAATACACTGAGCGAGAGCGGTACAGTAGCAAGAGGTGTTTGCGAAGTGGATCACGAAGGTTTGCTCACAGAAGTAGTGGAGCGGACAGCTATCGCACGTGATGAACAAGGGGAGATCGCCTTTCAGGATGAGGCGGGGCGCCGAGTGGTGCTAGAGGAGCAGACACCAGTCTCAATGAATATGTGGGGCTTTACCCCTGAGTACTTTGATTACTCCGAGGAGGCCTTTATCCACTTCTTGGAGGCCAACTTGCATAGCGAGAAGGGAGAGTATTATATCCCTACCGTGGTGAATGACCTCGTGAAGCGTGGAATAGCTAGCTGCAAGGTATTGGATACCTCGGCCACGTGGTTTGGAGTTACCTATGCGGCCGATCGGCCTGATGTGGTAGCCAAACTAGAGCAATTGACCAAGAAGGGGGTTTACCCTTCGCCTTTGCTTAAGAAGTGATGAAAGCTCTGCCTGAGGGGGTAGATATAGTGACAATTTATGGTCCTACTGCTTGTGGCAAAACAGCGGTAGCGTGTCAGTTGGCAGAGATGCTGGGTGGGGTGGTACTGAGTGCCGACTCGCGCCAGGTGTATCGTGGCATGGATATTGGCACGGGAAAGGATCTTGCGGAGTATCGCCTGGCAGATGGCTATGAGGTGCCGTATCGGCTGATTGATGTGGCAGAGGCGGGGGGGCGGTATGATCTGCACCGTTATCTACAGGACTTTGATAAGGCGTATGATGAGCTACCTAAGGAACAACCTAAGATCTTGTGCGGTGGCACGGGGCTCTATATCTCTGCCCTTTATGGTGGGTATCGACTCTCGGAGGTGCCACCCAATAAAGCACTTCGCGCGGAGCTGGAGCAGCTATCTGTGGAGGAGCTAAGGGCGCGATTAAAGACTTTGGGTGGTGCTGAGATGCTGGAGAGCGAGGAGCTAGATGGAGGGGAGGGGGTGAATCCTCGGAGACTGGTGCGTGCTATAGAGCTAAGGGAGGCAGGTGCTACTCTGCCGGCTTCGGATAGTAGCACCCGTAAGCCTCTGCGGGGTCCTATCTTTTGCCTTGACCCTAGTAGAGAGTTGCGGAGGGCGAGAATTTCAGCTCGGCTCGAGGCACGCCTTAAGTCGGGTCTAGTGGAGGAGGTGGAGGGGCTTTTGTCTCGGGTGCCTAAGGAGGTGCTCTTGGGCTATGGCTTGGAATACCGCTATGTGACGGAGTATCTGCTTGGTGAGCGAAATTGGGAGGAGATGCATAGGGGGCTGGAGCTGGCGATCCATCAATTTGCCAAACGACAGATGACCTGGGCTAGAGGGTTGGAGCGGAGAGGCTTTGAATTGATTTATCTCACCCCATCAGAGGAGCCTAGGGAGACAGCTGAGGCGATGGTTGCCTCTATTTTTGAAAAAGGGGGAGAATGAGATATAGGGAGTAGGGAGCTTTTTTTGTTTGAACTGTATTGATAAGTAGTCTTACGAGACAATTGTAGAAAAGTATGGAGGTACGCGTTAGTCGTATTATAAGCGAATACCACGAGTATACGCGAAAAGAGGCGGAGGACTTGATCCGTGAGGGACGTGTGAAGGTCAATGGTGCTTTGTCGGGAATAGGGGATAAAGCAGGAGCGGACGATGAGGTGTCGCTCGATGATGTGATGATCCCGCTAAAGGGGCTCTTCCGGAAGTTTGCAAGGGAGGCTGCTGAGCAGAGGACCGGGGAGCGGTATGGAAAGGGAATGCAGGATGATCCATCTTATCTCGACAACCCTAAGAGTAAGGAGCTACGTAAGGGGCGGAAAGACCATCGCAAGAAACGACGCGGAAAGAATTACGAGGGGGAGGAGTACTAGTGCTAAGGGTAGACTGGACGCGCCACACCTCGCTCAAGATATCGGGGGATACCTGCTATGGAGCGAGTGATATAGAGGTGGCGGAGACCTTTGAAGCTGAGGCGGCAGAGGTGCGGAAGCGACTCTCCGTGGAGCGCTATGATGCGGTGTTTACAAGTCCTTTATCAAGGGCTAGTAAGCTTTGTGAAGCGTGTGGCTTTGGAGCAGATGCGGTGGTGGAGCCCCGTGTGGCGGAGCGCAACTTTGGCGACTTTGAGCATCTGCGGTGGGAGGAGATCGATGAGCTGGCGAGAAAGTCTCCAGCTCTTCTCGACGAGGCAGGGCACTTGCTCCCTCCTAATGGCGAGAGTGTAGATGAGCTTTTGGCACGGGTGGCAGACTTTATTACTGAGTTGAGGTGTAGTGGGTACCGTCGTGTGCTGGTCTTTTGCCACGGTGGAGTGATTAATTCGGCTCGCTCCTTACAGGGTTTGCTTAGTCGTGAGCAATTGTTTATTGATGTGCCTCTCTACGGCTCGACTACTTCGCTGGAGTATGCAGCCCTAGATGAACGGGCGGTGAAAAATTGATGATAGATTATGTGGATTGAGATAGTTTTAGTGATCGTGGGGGTGGCTCTAATCGTGGCAGGGGCTAACTTTATGACGGATGGTGCGTCGGCAATAGCTAAGCGGCTACATATCCCCCAGATAATCATAGGGCTAACGATTGTGGCCTTCGGAACCTCGGCACCAGAGTTGGTGGTGAGTGTGATCGGAAGTATTGAGGGGAGCGGTGGAATCGCTGTGGGTAATGTGATCGGGAGTAATATCTTTAATGTGCTCTGTGTACTGGGGGCTTGTGCTTTGGTACACCCTGTGCCGGTGAAGTTGAATACGCTTCGCTTTGACCTTCCGATTGCACTTGTGGCCTCTATTTTGCTGATGTTGGTGCTCTCGGATATGCCACTAGATGGGATGCCCTCGCTGGTCTCTCGTTCGGAGGCTTTGACGTTGCTCCTCTTTGGCCTACTCTTCCTGCTTTATACCATTGTGGTGGGAAAACAGGGAGATGATGACTCGGAGACGGAGGAGGAGGAACGCAACATGCACTGGCTCTTGGCAGTGGTCTATCTCGTTGGCGGCTTGGCTGGACTGGTCTATGGGGGACAGCTCTTTGTGGGGAATGCTACTAAGATCGCTTCGTCGCTAGGGGTGAGTGAAACGTTGATAGGGCTTACACTGGTGGCGTGGGGAACGTCGTTCCCTGAGCTGGCGACTTCTGTGGTGGCTGCTATGAAGGGAAATACCGATATTGCTGTGGGGAATGTGATTGGAAGTAACCTATTTAATATCTTCTTTGTACTAGGAATTTCGGGGACGGTGCGGCCGTTGAGCAATCTGCAGTTTACTTCGCTAGATATTTGGATGCAGCTACTTGCCATGGTGATTGCATTGGGAGTGGCTCTCTTTTGGGGAAAGCGTGAGATTAAGCGTGCCGAGGGGGGGGTGATGCTTTTGGTTTTTATCCTTTATAATGTGTGGATTATCTTTAATGCGGTGGGCTAAGCATTGCTTTGGCTGGGGGCTTTGCGTGGTGATGCTCTCGATATTTACTGCCTGTAGCTCTGCCTCTCGGGTGGAGAAGCCTATTATATCTGTGAGTCTGCTTCCCGAGAAGTACTTTGTGGAGCGAATTGTTGGGGAGCTGGCGGAGGTGCATGTGGTGGTACCGCGAGGAAGTAACCCCGAGACGTACGACCCCTCTCCCCGGGATATCGCTATACTTCAAAGCTCGCTTGCCTACTTGGCTATTGGTACGTTGCCTTTTGAAGCTCAGTGGGTGGCGGTTTTGCCGAAGGATGTGGCCTATTTTGACCTCGCAAAGCAGTTGCCGAGAGAGCTCGTAGAGGGCGGCCACGAAGGGCATCAGCACGCCTTGGGCGACCCGCACTATTGGACGTCGCTCTCTGGTGGGGAAGCAATGGCGGAGACGATTTTGGCGGCGATGCTGGAGCTATTCCCAGAGCATCAGGAGGAGATCAAAGCCAATTATCAGGCGAATGTGGTGCCTGAATTGGAGGCTATTCGGCAATTGGGGAGAGGAATATCTAAAGGTGACAAGGACCTTGCTTTTGTGATCTATCACCCCTCTCTATCGCTCTTTGCTCGGGAGTGGGGGCTGACGCAATTGCCTATTGAGGAAGATGGGGAGGAGCCAACGCCTAGGCATCTGGTGGAGCTGATTGAGCGTGCAAGGAGCATGGATACAAGAGCGGTGCTAGTGCAGGCGGAGTTTGATACTAAAAATGCAACAGCCGTGGCGAAAGAACTAGGGCTAAAGGTGGTCTCTATTGACCCTTTGGCTGAGGATTGGGGGGCTGAGATGAGGCGGTTGATTGAGATCTTTAGATAATGGAAGCAAAACCAATCATCATAGCTGAAGATCTGGAGCTAGGGTATGGCAAGGAGCCTAGTCTGCTCTCGGGAGTCAATTTTAAGCTTTATCCGAATGAGTTTGTAGGGATTACCGGTCCGAATGGGGCGGGGAAGACAACTTTTATCCGTGCGTTGCTCGGACTGATAGCACCTAGGAATGGCTCTATTCGCTACTTCTCAAGAGAGGGGATGCCTCTGAAGGAGATAACTATTGGCTATATGCCACAGCAGAATCAGCTGGATAGGGAGTTTCCGATTAGTGTGGAGGAGGTGGTGCTGAGTGGCCTATTCGGAAGGAAAACGCTGAGGGCGACGAGTGAGATGCGAGCCCTTGCCAAGGAGGCACTGGAGTCGGTAGGAATGACAAAGTATGCTACTAGGGCAATAGGTCATCTCTCGGGCGGACAGCTACAGCGGGTGCTATTGGCACGAGCTTTTGTAAGTCGGCCGATGCTTTTGGTGCTGGATGAGCCTTCGACCTATGTAGATAGAGATTTTGAAACCTCTATGCTTTCACTCTTGCCACAGCTACAAAAGGAATCAGCCATAGTCATGGTATCGCACAATGAGGTGCATCTCCGAGCTTTAGCCTCTCGTATCTATCATATCGACCACTCTTTTACCGTTGAGTAGAGACTGTTGCACGAAGGCGATCTGCTGCGTTGCTTTCGGAATTCGGCCTCGGTCACGTACGTGAGTACGCTCCCTTCAGCCTCATCCTTTTGTGTGTGCCTGGTGCCCTACGTGCACCTTGCCCTCAGCGTCTGGCATCTCATCCTTCGTGCAACATTCTGGAGTGAAAATAGAAAACTCTCCCAAAGTAGCTGGTGCTACCGTGGGAGAGTTTCGTTTTTACAAAAAGAGTTCGTTATTTCACTTGTCTTACGTAGGCCTCAACTACATTGACGGCATAGTCGCCTAGGCGTTCATACTCATCGATGATATCAAGGTAGTATACTGAGTCTTGGTAAGGGTATACGTTATTATTGAGGTCCTTGAGGTTTTCTGCCACTAGGAACTTGTACTTGATATTGAGTGCCTTCTCGAGGTCGTGAGAGTGGAGTATCATATTTTGTGTACGCTCATCGCTCTCTAGTACTTCTACTGTAAACTGCATGATGTTCTCAAGCATATCGTGCATCTCGGTGAGGTGTGCTGAGAGTGTAGGATTAGTGGCACGGCCATCTTCAAACTTGCGGCGTAGGATGCGTGCTATATTGAAGCAAGCATCGCCCATGCTCTCTATCTCGCTAGAGATTCTAAGGTAGCTCTGTACATTTCTACGTGATTCTGCACTCAGGTCGCCACTGGATAGCTCTGTGAGGTATTGTACAATCTCTATCTCTACTCTATCGCAGATACGCTCGTACTTCTCAATACGTGTGAAGCTCTCTTCAAAAGCTACTTCATCCTCCATATTGCTCAATTCGCGTACCATGCCGAGCATCTTCTGAGTCTTTTTGCTGTAGTTGACAATCTCCTTATTGACCTGTAGCAATGATAGCTCACTGGTGGAGAGCATACGAGTGGAGAGGTACTGTAGGTGTGGGTACTCCTTCTTATCGGAGATGGTCTTGGCTGGCTTGATAATGGTCTTGCACGCTTTTACAATTAAGGGGACAAACCAAATCATTACAAAGGTATTGATGAGGTTGAACATGGTGTGAAACAACGCAAGTCCCATACTTATCGCTCCTGCCATACCTATGACGGTGCCTTGTATTCGACTCATCTCAACGTCGTAGATAGGTGCACCACTAGTGATGAGTGCAACATCGCCTGGCTCGTAGCGGGCATTGAGGTCGGCAATAATAGGGAAAAGCTCCCGAGGATCGTAGCCACTCGAACGTGCCACCATCCCTGAAACGAGGTCGACCGCTGGGAAAAAGAGGAAGAGGACCCAAACCACACCCAGCACGTTGAATAGGGTGTGTGAAACAGCAGCTCGCTTGGCATTGACACTGGCATTAAGTGCTGCAAGATTGGCGGTGATAGTGGTACCAATGTTTTCACCTAGAATCATCGCTGCTCCCATGGAGAAGGGTATCCATCCTTGGCTACACATCACCAGGGTGATGGCTACTGTAGCACTTGAGCTTTGTACCAAGAAGGTGAGGATGGTACCAATCAGTAAGAAGAGCAGTACCGAGCCAAAGCCCATATTGGTATATTTCTGCAAGAAGGCTAGTGCCTCGGGGTTATTCTGAAGGTCGGGCATTGAATCCTTTAGGAATTGCAGCCCTAGGAATAGGAGAGCAAAGCCGAGGATAAAGTCGCCCCACGAATTGTAATTTTGCTTCTTCGAAAAGATAAATGGAATAGATAGTGCAATCAATGGGACTGCAAAGGCACTGATATCTACCTTAAAGCCAAGAAGGGAGATGACCCATGCAGTGACGGTAGTACCGATATTGGCACCCATAATCACGCTAACAGCCTGTGCCAAGTCAAGTAATGATGCATTGACGAAGCTGACTACCATCAAGGTGGTAGCAGAGGAGGACTGTACAAGTGCTGTGATTAAAATACCTGTAAATACACCGAAGATGCGGTTGGAGGTCATCGCTGAGAGGATACTCTTCATGCGGTCTCCTGCTACCTTTTGTAGCCCCTCGCTCATGATCTTCATACCGTAGAGGAAGAGCCCGAGAGAACCTATTAGGTAGATAAAATCTAGTATTCCGTAATCCATTTCTTAATTATGTCGGATAGCTTAATAAAATATTTGCTTTGCAAACTTACTCAATTCGGTCTATAGCTCCAAAATTAACCTAATGATATTTGCCACACTCCCTGTCTTAAAATAGCTGACTCAGTATTTCTGGCGATTTTAAGTTGCCAAGGTCGGGGAAGTGATAGCCTAGAAAATCGAGAAGTAACTTAAGGAGAAGGTTGCGCTCCTGCCCTGAGAGGGGAAGCTCTTCTGGTGCTGGTGAACTAATGAATTGGTAGAGTAGGGAGGAGGCATAGGCCTTGCCTTGTTCTTCTGGGCTCCAGGAGGGGCGGAAGGTGCCTTCGGAGAAGTCGAGTACGCTACTAGGCCTATAGGTCTCACTTTGTGGCAAGATACCGAGATGGTGGAGTAGCCCTGTCATCAGTCGAAGATGAAAGGAACTAATCCCTTTATCGCTAAGGTGCTCTAGCCCTTTTATCTCCTCTCTCAAGTAGCGGTACAAAGCTCTATCGGCACCACTCGAGCGAAGTAGTCGGGTGAGTAGCTCTACTGTAAAGAGGGCTACTGCATTGGCCACAGGCTCAATGGATGGTCGGATAGGTCGGTGAAGTAGCACTTGTTCTCTCGGTAGCTGAATCCCACGATTGGGCAGATAGTCGAGAGTTACCTTTAGAATTGAGAGAGGAATAAAAAAGGCATTCGCTTGACCTCTTCTACGAGAGGCCGAGCGAATGCACTTAAAGGAGAGTGCACCGAAGCACTCACTATAGGTGGACACGATACTGGCATTGTCGGAGTAACGTACTGCACCGAGTACGATTAGCTCTGTCTCTGTCAGCATCGCCCTCTATCTGAATTATAGCTCTTTGAGCGTGCGGATAAGTAGCTCCCAGGTCTTCTCCACAGTGGCGATGTTTACACGCTCATCAGGAGAGTGGGGCGACTTGATAGTAGGCCCAAAGCTGATCATCTGAGTCTTAGGCATCACCCCTTGGATGATTCCGCACTCTAGCCCAGCATGCATCACCTTTACAGGTGGCTCAGTGCCATTGATATCCTTGAATACCTTCTTCATCACCTCAAGTACGTGAGAGTGGGCATCGGGTTGCCACCCATTGTAAGGAGCCGCAAACTCTACCTCCGCACCGATGAGTGAGAAGGCACTCTCAATGCTCGAAGCTACCATCTCCTTACGGCTCTCGCTTGAACTACGGGTAAGGAAGGTAACGGCTAGCTTGCCACCTCCCAATTGGATAGCTGCAAGGTTGCTAGAGGCCTCTACGGTATCTGGGAACTCGGAAAGATAGGTGATCGCACCATTCTGCACTGCCTCTACCGCTTGAATCACATTATCAGCAATCTCTTGGGGTACAATGTGTGCAGGGGTTTCGTTAAGGCGCTCTACACTCATCTTGATGCCTTCCTCGATGCCCTTATACTCCTTGATGTAAAGTGCTTCAAACTCCTTAACCATCTCCTCTAGCTCACTAAGCTCCTCCTCGGGAAGCGTTACGACTACCCACGCCTCACGAGGGATGGCATTACGCAGTGAGCCACCTTGGAGCTCAGCTATAGAGAGGTCTAGTCTTTCAATGGCCTTCTTGAGGAAGCGAGCGATCATCTTATTGGCATTTCCTCTGCCGAGGGCGATGTCCATACCTGAGTGCCCACCTTTCAATCCATTAAGGGTTACCTTGGCTGCAATATCCCCTTCTGGGATAGGTTGGTCATCTTTGTACTCTAGTGAAACGTTGATATCCACACCCCCAGCACAACCTACATAGAGCTCATCAACCACTTCGGAGTCAAGGTTGAGCATAATATCAGCTTTTGAGAAGCCCTCTTTCAGACCGAAAGCTCCTACCATCCCTACCTCTTCATCAATGGTAAATAGAGCCTCAATCGGACCGTGCTCTAGTGTATCGTCGGCCATTACAGCAAGACCCATAGCCACGCCAATGCCATTATCGGCACCTAGTGTGGTCTCATTAGCACGTACCCACTCGCCATCAATACGAGGCTGTATAGGGTCTTTCTCAAAGTCATGCTGTATATGATTATTCTTTTGTGGCACCATGTCTAGGTGTCCCTGCATTGCTACTATGGGCCGATCCTCATACCCCTTAGTTGCAGGCTTGCGGATCAGTACATTGCCCACCTCATCGGTGTGTGTCTCTAGTCCTAGTTCACGTCCGATCCCAGCTACATACTTAGCCACTTCGGCGGTATGGCCTGTGGGGCGTGGTATTTGTGTGAGTCCATAAAAGTACTTCCACACGAGCTGTGGTTTTAAGTTTAAGATTTCATTTGCCATGGTCTTGGTCTTATTATTGGTTTAGTTTATAGTTAGCTTTTGGCAAGATACCAAAAGCTAACTAAATAATCAAGACTTTTCCCCATGGATTTTAGGGGTTACGTATGAGAAAGGTCTGTGTGCATAATGACGTAATAACACCCTTGCGACCCAGCTGAAGTGTGGCAACTTCTAAGGCGTAATCTCAAGACATTAGTTTCGGTGCAGTGACACTGGAGTTGCATTGCATCGAAACTCCAGTGTCATTGCATTGAAACTCCAGAGATGAGAATATTGCACGAGGAAGAAGAGGCAAGGGATTCAATGACGGGCAAGGTTTACGTAGGGCATTAAGACCCTCGCCAGGGCGAAGGAAGCTTACTTGAGTAAGAGACCAGACCCAAATTCTGAAAGCAACTTTGCCTTACTTCCCTTAGATACTAACGAAAGCCTAGGTTTCACAGATCGTCTTCGTGCAACAGCCTATTTTGATGAAATATTTGTCGAAGTAGTATCTTGTTGCAGTCTTACCATTTGTGCAAAAGTTCCATTGTGTATCATCAGCTCGTTGGGTGTGCCCTGCTCTACAACTGTTCCACCAGAGAGTACTACTATGTGGTCGGCACCTAGCACGGTGCGCATGCGGTGTGCAATGATGATGACGGTCTTGTTGCGTACCAGTTCGGAGATACCAGCCTGAATCTTTGTCTCGTTCTCAGCATCGAGGCTGGCGGTTGCTTCGTCCAAGAGTACCACAGGAGCATCTTTTAAGAGCGCCCGGGCTATGGAGATACGCTGCCGCTCCCCACCCGAAAGGGTTTCCCCATTTTCGCCTATCACTGTATCGTAGCCTTTTGGCATACGACTGATGAAGTCTTCACACTGTGCCAATCGTGCCACATGCCTTACTTCCTCATCAGTGGCGTCGTGCTTTCCTATGCGTATGTTGTCGGCAATGGTGGCGTTGAAGAGCACCACATCTTGAAAGACTACGGCATAGTTTTTGAGCAACGTCTCTGGCTCTATGCTGGCGATGTCGTGTCCGCCCAGTGTTATCTTCCCACTATTGATGTCCCAAAAGCGTGCGGCGAGCTTGGTGGCGGTGCTCTTGCCACCACCTGAAGGACCGACAAGTGCCGTTATCTCGCCCTGTCGGGCAGTGAATGAAACATCGTGTAGCACCTGCTTATCTGTTTCGTAGGAAAAGCTGACGTTGTGGAACTCTATGTCATAGTTCGAAACTTCCACCTCCGTATCGCCCGTCTGTATGGGCATTGCCTCCATCTCTTTCATTCGCTTGATGCGTACATCGAGAAAAGTTAGAACGGCGAGGTTACTGCATACTTCAAGGATAGGGTTGTAAACCATTGCCGAAACAAGGAGGAACGCCAAATAGGCGAACACCGACACATCACCATGCTGAAGCATCCATGCGCCTACCACGATGACGGTAGGCATACCCAGTTTAAGCAATACAGCAGAGATGTTGAGAAATAAGCCTGGCACGAGTTCACCGGCAACAAGTCCTTTTTCCAATGCTTTTAATCGCCGGTCGAACCGCCGGTTGTATTCGTCCTCGCCATTGTACGATTTGATTTCCTGCACACACTCCAGTCCTTCCTGTATCTGTTCGCTGACGCCACGCTTGATGTGGTAGACACGTGTAAAAGCCCTGTCCATTCGACTCCGTGAAACCAATAGCACCACCAAGGCAAAAGGTACTACCCAAAACAGAGCAAGGGCGAGTCGCCAGTCGTAACAGAACATTCCTACTGCGATAATGACGGTGCTCACCATAGAAGCAAATAGTTGGGGAATGGCGTGCGAGAACGTCGTTTCCAATTGTGTGCAGTCTTCCATAATGGTGGCAGTGAGGTCGGAGAGATTTCGCTCACCAAAGAAAGCGAGAGGTAAACGGCGTAACTTCTCGGCTAAGGAGATACGGCGTTGCGCACTCTCATTATATACTGTGGTATAGGTGCTGTCGTACTGCCAGCGCATCACGAGGAACATCACGATCATCAGACCTGCTGCCACGAGGAGATAAAACCACAACGTATGAGGAGCATTCATTTGCATATTATCGAGATACTCCATTAGGAAGAAAAATAAATAGGTGGGTGGCAGCATCAGCACAAGATTGAGCAGTGTTGAGGAGACGATGCCTTGGCGCAAGTCTTTTGCCCCTTTTTCCGTAAGAGCGAAACGTTTTTGAAAATATTTAATCATGGCTTGGTGACGTTTGATTGATTATAGTTTCCACGAAACGGACTGTTGATATTCATTCCACATGCGGTGGTAGCACTTTTCCTTACTCAATAGTTCCTCGTGCGTTCCCTGCTCGACAATCTCACCATCGTTCACAACTACGATGCTGTCGGCATCCTGCACAGTGGTAAGTCTATGGGCTATCATCAGCACGGTTTTACCTTGGGTGAGATGTGCCAGTGCCTTACGGATAAGCTGTTCATTTTCGGGGTCGGCAAAGGCGGTCGCCTCATCAAGCACCACGATAGGAGCATCTTTCAGAATGGCACGAGCAAGAACAATACGCTGCTGCTCACCTCCCGAAAGATAAGTCCCTTCGGCACCGATAACGGTATCCAACCCTTGTGGCAGACGATCAATAATCTCTCGGCTTTGCGAGAGGTCTATGGCACGGTTGATCTGATCGGTCGTTGCATCAGGATTGCCGTAACGTAGGTTTTCGATGAGCGAAGTTTTGAACAGACGGGTGTTCTGGAAGACGAAGGACACGTTGCGCATCAGTTCGTCCTTACACATATCTCTCACGTCTATACCTCCTATAGTAACGCTACCATGACATACATCCCAAAAGCGGGGTATCAATCTTGCTATGGTGGTCTTTCCACTACCCGATGCTCCTACAAGTGCAATCGTCTTTCCTTCTGGAATAGTAAGGTTGATATGACTCACTGCATCTTTCTCCGCTCCCTCATATCGAAACGAAACATCGTCAAAACGAATATCATACCCTTCTGCCCGCTTAGGGTCGTCCTGCTGCGAGAGCGGTGCGATATGAGTGAGCTGCTCCAGTCGTTCCACAGCCTCATTTGCCAAGAAAAGGTCCTGGCTGAGATACATGGCTTTCATCACGTTGGCAGCAATAAGCGGTGCAATCACCACATAAAGTATCACGTTGGCGATAATGGTGGTTGTATCTCCCCCGTGTCCTATCAGGATAATAGCAGTAGGAACGAGGACGAAAGCAAAGGCATTGATAGCAAGTATGTAAAAGGACATTGGCGTGCGCCACACAAGCGTACACTTGATGACAAGATCGCGGTAGCTGATAATGCTGTCGTAGAAACGTTTGAACGAGAAGACCGTCTGCTGAAACACCTTAACCACGGGAATGCCTCTGACATATTCCACGGCCTCTGCCCCCATCTTCTCCTGTGCATCAAGGTAGAGCCTTTGAAATTGGTTGTTCTTTGGGTTCATCATATACCCCATAATGCCTATAGCACCAACGAGAGGTATCATTGCAGCCACTCCCAACTGCCAATCCACAGTGAATAGCAGTACGATAACCCCTATCGGAGCAACGACACAACTCGCCACATCAGGTAGCAGGTGTGCCACGAAAGTATGGGTCTGTCCTGAATCCTCATCAATAATTTTGCGCATACGCCCCGTATTTTGTCCATCGAAATAGCCCAATGGTGCACGCATCAGCCGTTGCATCGCTTTGCGCCTCATGTTGGTTTCGATACGGAATGCCACAAGATGAGAAAGCATCAGTGCCAAAAAGTAGAGCAACACGTTCGCCACCGATATGATAAAAGCCCATAGGGCATAGTCTATAAGGGGTGTGTCTGAGAGGTTGCCTTTGGCTGTTAGTAGTGTGCGTACCACGAGCCACAAAAGTACGAATGGGACAAGCGACAGCAGTCCGTTGACGGACGACAGTGCTACGGAGCATGGCAGCAAGTATTTGCGCCCTCCCATGTAAGCTCCTAAACGATTGAGAGTCTTAATCATATATTATTGTCTTTTAGAAATTAGTCGTTATGGTTTCAGCAATGCTTTCCATCCTGCCATACTAAAGTCCATGTACTGCTCCAGGGCAACTTTGATATCCTCGCCGCTGTAATCTTCATGTTCTACAAGTTCGCAGAAAACGGTTATCCATGTAGAGCAAGTGATGCGAATCCAGAATGGCGAAATGTCGGCGTTGAGATGTGGATAGCGTTCTTTCATCAGTCGTATGTATTCCAAACCCACTTTCATCTGCCTGTCCACCATCTTCTCTTTGTATCCTTGTAGCGACGTACCCTCAGCATCGAATAGTAGCAGTCGAAGCTCTGGTCGGAAGTCTTTGATGATGGCGAGCAGGGCAAAGATGTAATCTATTTGGTATTGTCGCATGCTGAATACGTCTATCGACAGGAACTTCTCGTCATTGTGCGACAGAATGTGTTTGTTTAACGCCTTGGTGAGAGGCCGTAGTACTTCGCAAAATAGTTCGTCCTTGCTACTGAAGTAATTGTAAAGACTTCCTACGGAAATACCTGACTTGCGAGCCACCGTGCGTATGGAAGTGCTACGTACGCCATGTGCGATAAACTCTGCACGGGCGGTTGCGATGATGCGTTGCCGAATGTCATCTTTCAGTGTTTGCATGATTAGGGTAAAGCGTCAATAGTGAACGTTGTTCTATTTTGTTCATAAAAAAAACGCACTGTTCTTTTCGTGAACAGTGCGCTTGGATAGTTGAGGAATGTCTATCCAAATATATTATAGGGTACTTTCGTTTTATCATACACTTGTAATTATTTATTGCAAAGGTACAAGGGGTAGCCAAGTCTCGCAATACCTAAAAGTAAGTATTTTGCGGTGAGCGGCTGGCATACGTTAGAAAGGTCTTTCTGAGTGGTGTTCATCGGAATGTCTATGGTAAGGACCTCCCGCGAGGGGAGGTCATTCACGGTAAGCCCTTTCTAATTCGTGCTCTCCTTCTTAGGTCAGTGGTAGTAAGAGGAATGTAGGGGGTGTTTGGGGCAGTCCCTCGGCGAGCGGATAGCTCATCCAGCCCAGCACTGGGGGCTCAAGTCGCTGCCACTCTTGTAGCTTTTTAGCTTCAAACTTTGCTTGGCTAATGGTCTGTCGCTCCATTTTCCTCACCGCTTCAAGGTACTCCTTGGCCGCCTCTCCAGGGTAGATGAGCGGAGCAGCATCGCGTGGTATCTTGGCATAAACGTCGGTCGCTTCCCACTTAAATCCTAACCGCTTGTAGTAGTCAATGAGCCAAATCTCGGCAGGAACTAGAAAAGCCATGGCATACCCTTCCGCTGCTAGCTCCTCGAGTATCTCTTTGATAAAATGCTTCATCACCCCTTTGCCTTGCTCTGCTTTTGCCGTGCAGACACTATAGAGGTAGGCAGCACGAAGAGGTGCTTTCCCATCTCCAGTGCGGTAGAGATACTCTACCACCTGCGTGAAAGCGATGATATCCCCTCGGTCATTGCCAAGTATTTTAGTCGTTTTAGGCGAAGGGAGATGCTCTAGCTGCAGAAGGTAATAGTCGTGATATTGAGGGCCAAAGCACTCGGCAAGTAACTGTAGTATTTGTTGATTGAGCCGATTGTCTGAGCTGCTATACTCAATCCTCTTCATACGAAATAGCCACCTTGTGCTTCTCCAATATCTTCATGGGTTGGTAGGATAGCTTTGCTTTCCGCAGTCCCTCCAACCCTAGATCCTCCTCTCTATTGATGCGAACATACTGCTCTGGGAGGTGGCTTACAAACTCTTGATTGATAATGGTAAAGGAGCCATCATAGTCGGTATCGGCCTTTTCGATATGCACTCCAAAGCAGGCGTGGCTAATCGGCATCCCTAGGGTAAACGCCACTACCTTGCCCTCCACTCTGATACAGCCGCCGCGGAGCCCTATCTCCTTCCACTCCTTGAGCGCCTTCATCACCATTTTCCGCTCGTCTGCCATCCCTGGTGTAGTCTCAGTATCAGCATACCAACGGTTCTCCAGAGCGATGCACTCATTGGCATTCTCATCGGAGATTGGCTCGTAGGTATAGTCGGGATACTTACGCTTGAACCGATTGATATGATTGCGCTTACTCTGTAGCTTTTTCCCAGAGAGGGTCTCTAGCTTCTCACGGTCGTAGAGATAATCGGCATTGTCTCTATTGCTAAAGATTTTGAGAGAGGTTGGCTGGGTCTGCTCTAGTAGTTCAATAGCGGAGTCCTGCACCGACATTAGAATGAGCGGGTGCCCCTCCATCTTGCTTGTATGCTCCATATCCTTCAGGACCTCCACTAGGTTCCCCTTGCCAATAGGCATCAGATAAGCTTGGTTGCCAGTATCGAAGCTTCTAAAGCGTATCAGCATCATCTCTTTGTGAAAAGCCACAGAGGTGAGGTAGAGAAAGCCCCAATTGTATAGGTTTCCAAAAGAGTAGTCGCAGTTACAGTAGGGATTATCCTCTAGGTAAGCCAGTATCTGATCCCTATCTTCCAATCCTACTCTATGAAACTCTATTAAGTCTGCCATGGTTACTTTGTATCCTTTTATATAATGTTCTAACACCTAATTCGCAAAGATACCAAATATAAAGTTAGTCGGTACGTCGTTGGTCGAGCCGAAGGAGTATAAAGAGGAGAATTGTGAAGCTTAATAGGGAGGAACCCCCATAGCTAAAGAAGGGTAAAGGAATACCAATTACTGGTATCAGTCCGATCACCATACCAATATTGATGGTGAGGTGAAAGAAGATAATACTTGCTACACTGTACCCATAGGTGCGAACGTAGGGGTCTACCTGACGCTCCGAAATGTAGATGAGGCGCAGTAGAAGTGCGGTGAAAAGCCCCAATAGCACTAAGCTCCCAATAAAACCAAACTCCTCCCCTATCGTGCAAAAGATAAAGTCGGTATCTTGCTCCGGCACAAAGGAGAGCTTGGTCTGAGTCCCCTGTAGATACCCTTTGCCAGTGGCACCACCCGAACCAATCGCTATAAGACTTTGGCGGACGTTGTACCCCGCACCCGAAGGATCGTCCTTCATGCCAAGGGAGACCAGGATACGCGTCTGCTGGTGTGGCTGAAGTATTTTGTCAAAGAAATAGTCGACGCCCGAGGTGAGTCCTAAGCTCAGAACTGCCACAAGGGCGGCGAGCCAAAGGTGCTTCCCCTTGTGCTGAAAGCTCTGCACTAGTGTGAAGACTAGCAACACTCCTAGAGCAACCAATGCAAAAAGGGCATAGTCTACAGGTCTGAAAAAACTGATAATAAAGGCCAATAGCATAGCCGCTGGAAGTGGAGCCAAGGTGGGAAGCCACAGCCGATAGGGGAGCTTGCAATAGCCTATTGTGGTGATAAGCACTGCAATGTAGATGACTATTGAAAGGAGTAGAAGACTTGCATTGGTCGCCCCCCACACCACACCATTGTACCTTAGGGTCAGTACAAAGAGGGTGACTAGTAGAATGCCAAAAAACGGCACCGCACTAGTGAGCCCCTCCCTATAGAGCACAATCACAAAGGCGAGGAAGACCAGTGCCGAACCGGTTTCACTCTGAAGGATAATGATGAGTATCGGCAGTATGAATATAAATAGAGCCACCACCAACTCTCGGGGTTTGGAGATATTAAATTCATACCGCGAGGTCCACCATGCCAGCATCATCGCCGTTGTCACCTTGGCAAATTCGGCCGGCTGTATCCGTATTGAATCTGTGATCACTAGCCAGGAGTGAGAGCCTTTGATATTGGGGGCTAAGAAAATGGTCGCCACCAATATCAGCAGGGTAATTGCGTAGAGAAATGGGGCCGACATCCTCAGAAGGCGACGGTCCATTAAGAGGATAGCCAAGCCCGTGGCAAAGCTCACGCCCATCCAGATGAGTTGTGACTGCGTGCGGCCCGAGATGGTGATTTCCCTAATCGTCTGTTCGGGATCAAAGCCAGCTGCATAGATCGTAAACCACCCCGCTGCCACCATCACTAGGTAGAGAGCAATGGTGATGAGGTCAACCCCCTTGAGTGGTTTCGGACTGGTATGTCGATGATTATTGATTCCCATACAATTAGTAAATAATGCTATTCATCATCATTGTTTCGTACACCTTCGACTCCGCACCTATCTCGTGGTCATGGAGGTAAAAATCCATCATCAGCCGCCCTATTGGCACACCAAAAGTAGCACCAAAGCCACCATTTTCCACAATCACAGCCACTGCCACTTGAGGGTCTTCTTGCGGTGCATAGCCAATAAAGAGCGAGTGGTCTTTGCCGTGCACATTCTCCGCCGTTCCTGTCTTGCCACACACCTTGAAATCAGGGAGATTGGCCTTTCGACAGGTACCTCCCGTCACCGCCCCCCGCATGCCTTGGTCTATGTAGCTAAAGTAAAGTGGGTCTATTCCCGTCTCGTGCCGCTCCACATAGAGGCTATCGGAGGGGAGCCCCGATATCTCCTTCACCACGTGAGGGGTATAGAAATACCCTTTATTGGCGACCGTAGCACAGAAGTTGGCCAATTGCAGAGGGGTGGCTAAAATCTCTCCCTGCCCTATCGAGATAGAGATAATAGTAGAGGAGCGCCAATTGCCCTCTCCATAGATCTTGTCATACATCAGGCTATTTGGGATAAACCCACGCTTCTCTCCAGGTAAGTCGAGCCCCAGAGGATAGCCAAATCCAAGTTTGACGATATACTCCGTCCACTTCTTAAAGGCAGTCGCAGTAGTGGGGAATAGCTTCCGATCGTCCAGCATATTGCGGAGCCCATAGCAGAAGTAGGCATTGCACGAAGTGGCAATTGCCGGAATAAGCGATATAGGCGAGGGGTGTCCGTGGCAGGCAGGACGATTTCTAAGAGGTGGATAGCCGTGGTAGCAAGGGTAACTATCACTTACCGAGAGGGCTCCAGCCTGTAAAAAGACCGCTGCCTGTGCTGGCTTAAAGGTAGATCCAGGAGGGTAGGTTCCCATAATTGCCCTATTGAAAAGTGGCATCTGTGGGTTCGCCTCCAGAGCTTTGTAGTTATTACCCCGATCTCTTCCCACCAGGAGCTTGGGGTCGTATGAGGGCGAGGAGACCAAAGCACGTACCTCTCCACTCTTAGGCTCTATCACCACAATGGCTCCCCGCTTACCGGCGAGTAGTCGCTCCCCATAAGCTTGTAGCTCCATATCTATGGATAGGGTGAGGTCATGCCCCGAGGTAAGTGCTTCATTGAGTTCGCTATCATCTCGCTTTCCTTTCACCCTTCCGTGGGCATCGCGGATATAGATTTCTTTGCCCTTCTCGCCCCTCAAGAATCGCTCATAGCTTAGCTCAATACCACTCTTGCCAATATATTCCCCAGGGCGGTAGTAGGGGTCACGCTCAATATCCTTCGGGCTCACTTCGCCCATATAGCCCAGCATCAAGCCTGCGGCAGCGTACTTGTAGTCCCTTACCGTCCGGTGCACTACGTAAAAGCCGGGAAACTTATAGAGCTTCTCCTCTAATAGCCCCGCCTCCTCTTCGCTAATCTGTGGGAGCAGCAGCTGAGGGGTATAGGGGGAGTAGCCTCTATTCTTCTTGCGGTTGCGGAGGTCCGCAAAGCGTTGCCTCAGTTCGGCTGGCTCAAGGTTGAGGATGCTACAAAATTCGAGGGTATCAAATGGCTCCACCTCTCTGGAGATGATATGGATGTCGGCAGCCGAGTTGTTGAAGACCACTAGGTTGCCCCGACAGTCGTAGATCATTCCTCGCGAAGGGTATAATGTCTTCTTGAGAAAGGCAATATCTTCTGCCGCAATTCGATACTCCGGGGAAAGCACTTGTAGGTCAAAAAGACGACCTAGGTAGAGTAGCACTACCACTAATATGGCAGCACCGACAGCATACTTTCGGTGTGCAAATTTATTCTTTTGGCGATCCTTCATGCAGGGTGGTTACGCTTAGAGAATGCCTCAAAGATGGCAAAAACCACGCAGGTGATCAGTGTGGAGCCAAGGATGTGTGGCACCATCTGTAGGAATAGAGTGCTGGAGAAGGCCTCCAATAAGAGGAGTGTGCCAACGTGCGTTAGAACCATCAGTAGGATAAATAGCAAATACTTGCCCCGCTTCATCGTGTAGATAGAGGGGCGAATAGGAGCCGAAAGATCCTCTATCGCTTGCTCCTCAGTGAAGGCAAATAGAAAGGGATTGCGGAGGTAACCTACCAAGGTGGCCGACGCCATATTCAGCCCAGGGGTATTCATCGCCATATCCATCAAAAGCCCTACAAGAGTACCGAGTAGGGTGGTGAGCCATCGGGGCGTTTGGTAGGGAAGAAATATCAATGGATAGAGATAAATAATAGGGATCAGGTACCCAAAGAGACGGATATTATTCATCACCACTACCTGCAAAAGTAGTAGTAGTAGGCTCTGTAACGTATAACTAAAGTAGTGCTTATTCATCGCTCACCTTTCTCCACTGCTTCGATCTCCAATCGCTCCTCACGCTCATAGTTCTGAACCACATAGACATACTTCAGTGTGCCAAAGGCAACCCCCAGCTTCACCCTCAGTGCGCGGAAGTTGTCGTTAGGCGATTCTCCCTCTCCCTCCACGGTGCCAATAAATAGCCCTTCAGGGAAAATGGCAGAGTAGCCACTCGTCACCACACTATCCCCCACATTGTAGGGTGCGTGCTTTGGGAGGTTGGTGAGCAAAGTATGCTCTAAGTCCTTCCCATCCCACGAGAGAGTGCCCACATATTCACTTCTCGGCGAGGGCTTGCAATTGAGCTTAAAGTCGCTATTCACCAGAGGAATCACCTTGGCATAGTTACGCCCTGTCGTCTCCACCACTCCCACGATGCCCTCATTGGAGAGTACCCCCATGTCATTTTGGATCGCTTCGGAGCTACCCATATCTATTGTGAGATAGTTTTTACCACCAAAGAGTGTAGTGCCTACCACCTGAGCCACCTTGTACTGGTAGGGGAAAGGGCGTATCACGCTATCTGTGGAGAGCCTTTGCCATGTGAGCGAATCCACCTCCAAGCGACGGAGCTGATACTTGAGGCGTTGATTTTCCTCCTCTAGTACCGCATTCCTACTCATCAAGGCTACATTGGCATCCCTAAGACCGAGGTACTCATTGCTCTTATTGGCATACTCCGTCACGGTGCCAGTAACGGCATTGGTGCTGCTTAGGAGTACGCTATTGCGATAAACACTCCCATTGAATAACAATAGGAGTGCTATCACCTCCAGTACCACAAATAGCAGGGTGTGGGCATTGGAGCGTAAAAACTCTAAGAGCTTATCCATACTTACCTACAAGTCGGCCTCTGGTATGCCAAGCCTTGACTACTTAAATAGCTGGCTGTAAGTATTGCTATTTTCGAGTACAATATGGGTTCCCTTTGCTACCGCATAAAGGGGATCTTCTGCTACGTGGAAAGGGATTTGGAACTTATCTTGTAGCCTCTTGTCCAATCCCTTGAGCATCGCACCACCACCAGAGAGGTATACTCCATCCTTAAAGATATCGGCATAGAGCTCAGGTGCTGTGGCATCAAGTGCATTGGAGATAGCAGTTTCGATCTTCTGTACAGACTTCTCCAAGCAACCAGCGATCTCCCGATAGCTCACCGTAATGGTCTTAGGTAGCACACTCGCTAGGTCTTGCCCTATCACTGTATAGTCATCGGGTCCCGCCTCTAGCTCGGGCAGGGCAGAGCCCACATTCTTCTTGATCTCCTCTGCCGTTGGTTCGCCTATCCGAATTTGGTGCTTTGCCTTCATGTAGTCCACAATGTCGTTGGTGAATTCATCACCCGCCACCTTGATCGACTTATTGGAGACAATACCTCCCAGTGAAATCACCGCAATCTCCGTGGTACCTCCACCAATGTCCACAATCATATTGCCCTTAGGCTCCAGTACATCTAGTCCAATGCCGATGGCAGCCGCCATTGGCTCCATAATGAGGTATACCTCGCTGGCGCCCGCCTTTTCAGCAGCATCGCGTACCGCCCTTAGCTCTACGTCTGTACTGCCCGATGGCACACTCACCACCACCTTCAGGGCCGATGGGAATAGACTCTTTTTGGTCCTCGCCATCTGGATAAATCCTCGGATCATATGCTCCGTGGCATTGAGGTCGGCCACCACACCGTCGCGTAGTGGACGTACGGTCAGAAGGTCGTTATTTTCCTTTCCTACCCTCCTATATGCTTCGCTACCTACCCATTCGATTTTCTCGCTCTTGCGATTCATCGTGATATAGCTAGGTTGGTCTATGACAATCTTTCCCTCCTTAATGATCACGGTATTGGCGGTACCTAAGTCAATCGCCATCCGCTGTGTAAATGAGAATAATCCCATACTATTATCAATCTCGTCTTAAATACTTGTTTCTCTATCTCTATAAAAGCCCTCTCCCTGCCTTTTTAATGCTTAAAGTGGCGTACCCCCGTCATGTACATTGGTATCTTGTGGTCACGTGCAAAGACAATGCTCTCCTCGTCTCTCACCGAGCCACCTGGCTGAATGATCGCCTTGATGCCAGCTTCATTGGCAAGCTGCACACAGTCGGAGAATGGGAAGAAGGCGTCACTACTGAGCACCGCTCCCTCAGTGCTAAATCCCATAGCCCTTGCCTTCGCCACCGCTTGGTTTAGAGCGTCCACTCTCGAGGTCTGCCCATAACCAGCACCGATCAACTGACCATTCTTCACTAGTACAATGGCGTTACTCTTGCAGTGCTTTACGATCTTCATCGCAAAGAGTAGGTCTGCTACCACCTCGTCACTTGCTAGGTACTCACTTGTAGGGGTGAGCTCCTCTGCACTCTCTATCTTCTTATCCTTAGCTTGTGCTAGCAAGCCGCCCACCGCCGAGCGGTAAGTGTACTTGCTCGAGTCAAAGCCGATACGGTCAATGAGTAGGCGACGATTCTTTTTCTTTTCAAGGATTTCAAGCGCTTCGCTCGAGTAGTCGGGTGCAATCAGTATCTCAATGAAGAGCTTATCCAGCTCCTCTGCCAACGCTGTGTCTACACCTCTATTGAGCACCACGATGCCACCAAAGGCCGAGACAGGGTCAGAGGCGAGTGCCTTGGTGTAGGCCGTGTGGATATCTTTGTCGCTAGCCACGCCACAAGGGGTGTTGTGCTTGATGATCGCAGCGGTAGGTTCATCGAAGTCCTCTACCAACGCACACGCCGCCTCTAGGTCAAGGATATTATTGTAGCTCAGTTGCTTGCCGTGGAGGATTTCAAAGCGCTCGGTAAGGGCTGTGCCATAAAACTTTGCCTCCTGATGTGGGTTCTCCCCATAGCGAAGAGGATAAGCCACAGGAATGGATAGCTCAATGCCCTCCTCAGGTAGCTCCTCAGTCACTTTGGAGCCCACAAAATAGTGGTGAATGTGGTTGTCGTACTCCGACGTGAGCCCAAAGGCCGCTTTGGCCATTTCCTTCCTCTGCTCCTCAGTGGTCACCCCCTTGCCACTCTGTAGCATCTCCAGAAGGGCACCATAATACTTACGAGAGGCAATGATGAGGACATCCTTGTAATTCTTCGCTGCTGCACGGATCAAGCTCACTCCACCGATATCAATCTTCTCGATGATCTCCTCGTGCGTACCACCCGATGCGATGGTCTCATCAAAGGGGTAAAGATCCACCACCACGAGGTCTATCTCCAGGATGTCGTACATATCGCACTGCTTGGCGTCATCTGCATTATCTCTTCTGGAGAGGATGCCACCAAAAATACTAGGGTGTAGCGTCTTCACCCTCCCGCCTAAGATAGAGGGGTAAGAGGTCAATTCCTCCACCGCGGTACACTCTAACCCCAATCCAGTAATATATGTTTGAGTACCTCCCGTAGAGATCAGCTCCACGCCAAGTGCAGCCAGCTCCCTCACTATGGGCTCCAGTCCTTCCTTATTAAATACCGAGATGAGCGCTCTCTTAATTTGCCTTTCCGACATAGTTTTACCCTCTATAAAATCGATTTACTTTGCACCCTGCAATAGTGCCTGTACAGTTTTCCGCAAAGTTAAATAAAAATAGCGACACTCCGACCCTTTTGTCCCCACAGATCAGGGCTTACGCATCAGGAGTAGATGCATAAGTTAATGACCCTATAAAATATGGAAAGTGATGGTCCAAAAAAGCCATTTATAACAGGTTGATATCCAATGCTATATAAAAGTCAAAGCTGAGTTGCAACTAAGCGATCGGCGAGATGCAAC
>NZ_KV820637.1:42945-137410 GCF_001815465.1 Porphyromonas sp. HMSC077F02
TTAGTTGCAACTAAACTTTTGACCACTTAGCTGTCGCTTTTTTTGGGCTGTTGAATGAAGACCATCTATCCCTTATTTAAGACTGTTGCACGAAGGCGATCTGAGGCGTTGCTTTCGGGATTCGGGCTCGGTCACGTACGTGAGTACGCTCTCAGCGCCCTGGTAGGGCCTTGGTAGCCTAAAGCACCTTGCCCTGACCCTCAGGCCTTGCGCCTCATCCTTCGTGCAACGTCTCGGCACATTTGAGCAAATGTGCAAGAATGGCACTTCGTGCAACATTCTCCATTTACATTTGGAAGAATAGTGAGAATTGAGTAATTTTGGAGTTGAAATTGAGTAAAATTACAACTAGAATTGAGTGAAATCTTCATTGAAATTGAGTATGAAATATACACGCAAACAATACCATACCTTGAAGGAACGTATTGAGGAACCAAGACGATTCATACAGGTATTGGCTGGGCCAAGACAAGTGGGGAAATCGACTCTCGTGGAGCAAGTTTTGAAGAGCCTAACCATTCCTCATTCAATAGAGGTGGCGGATGCTGTTGAGCCAAATGATAACGATTGGATACGGCGAGTATGGGAAAGTGCACGAACTACCATGACCCTTCGTGGTGAAGCGGAGTACCTTCTAGTTATTGATGAGATTCAGAAGATTGATAATTGGAGTGAAGTAGTCAAGAGAGAGTGGGATGTAGATGCTCGAAAGGGTCGCAACCTGAAAGTGGTATTACTAGGGAGCAGTCGGCTTTTGCTCAAGAAAGGGCTTACGGAGTCATTAGCCGGTCGTTTTGAACTGATTCGTCTTGGGCATTGGAGTTACCAAGAGATGCACGATGCCTTTGGTGTGACGCTCGATGAGTACATCTATTTCGGTGGGTATCCAGGAGCTGTTCATTTGATAAGCGACGAAAAGCGGTGGCGTAAGTATATCAAGGATTCATTGGTAACGCCTGCCATTGAAAAGGATGTACTAATGACCTCTAATATCTACAAGCCTGCCTTGATGAAGCAACTATTTGAGCTGGGCTGTGGCTATTCTGCTGAGATATTGTCACTGACGAAACTGATGGGTCAATTGCAAGATGCAGGCAATGTAACCACTTTAGCATCATATTTAGAGATACTCAACCAGTGCGCATTGCTCACTGGTCTGCAGAAATTTGCTAATGATGATGCCCGCAAGAGGGCCTCTATCCCCAAATATCAGGTGTACAACAATGCCTTGATGACGGCTTATAAGGGACGCTCGTTTATCAATGACCGAACCGACCCAATGCTTTGGGGAAGGTGGGTGGAAAGTGCCGTCGGCACTCATTTGCTAGGTATCGCAGAGGAAGAGGACTATCAGGTATATTACTGGCGAGATACCGCAAAGAATAGACAAGATATGGAGGTCGACTTTATCATTGTTAATGATGGAGAGGTGACCGCCATTGAGGTGAAAAGCGGCAGGCGAGGGATGAACTCAGGCCTTCCAGCCTTTGTGGAGGCATTTCACCCTAAAAAGTCGTTTGTCGTCGGCTCAGGTGGCGTTTCGTTGGAAGACTTTCTAAAATCCGATATAGCTAATCTATTGAGGTAACTTCCAAGAGACTATTGCACGAGAGCGATCTGCTTCGTTGCTTTCGGGATTTAGACTTGATTCAAGTGTACGAGAATGGTACTTCGTGCGACATTCTCTTCTTAGAATAGGCTGGATGGGGTTGCTGAGGGTAGGGTAATCTTTGGTAGATTTGCAAGGGGGAGCTGTTGATATTGGAGAGTGAGGAGATGTGGAAGCTATTTAGTTGTATTTTACTGGGGGTGGTATGTGGTTGGCTCTTGAGGAGGCGACGGATTAGGGGGCTTAGCACTGCTTTGATGGTGGTGATCTGTCTGCTACTCTTTGTGCTAGGGCTGGAGGTGGCACACTCGCAGAGTGAGATGGCCAATATGCTGGTGGTGGTAGGGATTGCTCTGGTGGTAGCTTTGTGCTCTACTGCAGGTAGTGTACTGATGGCGTGGCTCTTTGGGCGTCCTAAAAAGAATCGGGAGGTATGAAGTCTAATCTTATATTGCTCGGTTTCTTTCTCCTAGGGCTCGCCTTGGGGGGTAGTGATTTAGTTCCTACTGCTATTGTGGAGTCGGACTTGGGGAATTATCTGCTCTATCTGCTCCTGTTTTTAGTTGGCTTGAGTGTGGGGAATGATCGTGATACGATCAGGGGATTTAGGCAGTTATCTCCTCGTCTACTGGCGTTGCCTTTCCTGACAATCATTGGAAGTATGTGTGGTGGAGTGGTGGCTGCTTTGCTCCTTGGGCAATCGCTCTATGAGATGCTGTCGGTATCGCAAGGGTTGGCTTACTACTCTCTTTCGAGTATCCTTATTACGGAGAAGCTGGGGATTACGCTAGGTGCTATTGCGCTCTTTTCCAATGTGTTTCGTGAGCTCTTGACACTCCTTTTGGCACCGCTCTTGGTAAAATACCTCGGTCCTCTTGCACCTATTGCTGCAGGCGGGGCTACGACGATGGATGTGACACTTCCAGCCATTCTCAACGCCTCGGGTAAGGAGTACTTGGTGCCTGCTATTTACCATGGCTTTGTCTGCGACTTTAGTGTGCCGATTTTAGTGACACTCTTCATTGAACTAGCTTTAGGATAAAAATAAAGGCGTACCTGGATGTCCAGATACGCCTTATCTTTTTATAGTGACCGCTGCTTATGGAATGATGCAGTAGTTGGTGGCAAGACCGCCTTCGGAGGTCTCTTTGTAAAGACTTGGGAGGTCGTGCCCTGTCTGCTTCATCACTTCTACCACTTGGTCGAAGGTAACTCGGTGGAACCCGTCGGAGAAGGCGGAGAAGGTATTGCTATCCAATGCACGGGCGGCAGCAAAAGCATTGCGCTCGATGCAAGGGATTTGCACCAAACCACAGATGGGGTCGCAGGTGAGACCTAAGTGATGCTCAAGAGCCATCTCGGCTGCATACTCTATCTGATTGAGGCTTCCTCCAAAAAGTTGGTTGGCGGCAGCTGCTGCCATAGCACACGCTACACCCACCTCACCTTGGCAACCCACTTCGGCACCAGAGATGGATGCATTGGTACGGGCAAGGTTGCCGATCAGTCCAGCTGTGGCAAGAGCTCGATGGATCATACGATCGGGAAACTCACGGGAGGTCTGTAGGTGGTAGAGTACCGCTGGTACCACACCCGACGAACCGCAGGTGGGGGCGGTGGCGACCACGTGACCGGAGGCGTTTTCCTCCGAAACAGCGAGTGCGTATGAGTAAACTAGTCCACGGCTACTGACATTACTCTTATAGCCTTTGGCGCGAATCAGGTACTCGCCAGCTTTGCGACGCAGGTTGAGCCCTCCTGGAAGTACTCCATCGGATTCTAGCCCTCTTTGGACAGCCTCTCTCATCACTTGCCATACTTCGGCAATGTGATCCCATACGGAGGGATCGTCGTACCGCTCCACATACTCCCAAAAGTTAATCCGATGCTGCTGGCAGTAGACCATAATATCTGTGAGGGTGTGGTGAGGGTAGATCTCATCATGGCGGCTCTCATCAAAGCTCTCATTGGCCAATGAGCCACCACCGATACTGTAGACTTTCCACTCGTCGAGTACCTTATCACTCTCATCGAGTGCCTCAAAGAGCATTCCATTGGTGTGGAACTCTGGCACAATCGTGGGCTCCCAAAGGATCTTAGTCGGTGCTAGTGGCTCTAGCACATCGAGGATCGCTACATCGGTCATGTGCCCCTTGCCGGTGGCGGCAAGAGAGCCGTAGAGGGTGACTCTGTAGCGATTAGGATTATGATCCTTGAATCGTGCAGCGAACATCTCTGCTGCTCGCCTTGGTGCCATGGTATGGCTACTTGATGGGCCGTGCCCTATCTTATATATCGTCTTAATTGTCTCCATATTGTATACCCCTTCTAAGTATGCGAAAATCTAGGCACAAAGTTACCACTTTTTGTTGTGACTTCCTATTCGCTTTTTCTGTCAGGTTGGGAGGAAGAAACTTCAAGATATTAGCAAGTGTTGATTTGGTAGATTTAGCAATTGTTATTATCTTTGCCGTATGAAGGTGCTTTGGTGGTTGTTCAACCATCGAGGTTAAAAGGGAAACAGGTGAAAGTCCTGTACAGTCCCGCTGCTGTAAGTCTTATCAAACGCTCTAGCGTAAACCACTGTGAGAGTAGTCTCTTATGGGAAGGAGCTGGAGACGGAGACAAGTCAGAAAACCTGCCTTCAATGTGCATTTTGTATCTCTCTCGAGGGTTGGAGAGGTGCCACAGAACGACTTAGTCTAGTCAATTCCCTTTCTTTGACCGCAACACGAAGAGGGCTAAGATTGCTGATGTGGTGATTTGATCAGGAAGATGAGCGTGAATCTGTGAAGCTTCACGACATTGATATGCACAGCAATGGAGCAGCAGAGAGTGTACACTTCTGCCTTTTGTGTCCACTCTAGCCACTCTTGGAAGTGGATGTCGTGGTTTTGCAATCATCGCCTCGCATCCACTTCCTTTTTATTTGCTACTTTTGGGTGGATTTGATTTTATCCGCACGATGTTCTGAAGTGTAGGTGATGTTTTACAAGAGTGAAATAGAGCAGATTGAGTGTCAGGGGTTACGCATTAAGAAAGAAGGATCTCGGCAGAGATACTTACTCCATTATCCCCAATAACTAGTATATGGTCATTAGTACAACTGACGCTTCTAAGTCTCTTTCTAATGCGTAACCCCCTGACCAACCCTATTTCATACCGCAATATTTTTTTCGGACACTCCAAAGGATGGGAAGATAATTACTATTCAAACCCATAGTTGTCCTTCTGCGGGTCTATTATTAGTTTGATGTTTCTACTATTAAGTTGCTTTGGTCTTGGCCCGTGCAACCTATTCATTTGTAACTCTATCCTAGATAGTTTGGTCTTTGGTGGTATTAGATTGTCTAAGTCTAAGTAGCCTTCAAAGTTATTGTCATTCAACTTCAAGACTCGAGTGAGGGGCAAGTCCTTGAATAAAAATGGTGGGAGCATACCGCCCAATTCATTATTACTTAAGTCAAGTTCAAAAAGGTTATTGATAGAGCTAAGCTCTTCTGGCACTGAGCCGTGCAGATGGTTGCCAGATAAGCGGAGAAACATTACGTCATCAAGCAATCCGATCTCTTTTGGTATCTCACCTACTAGATTATTATTGTCTAGATTTAGTGTTGTTACACTCAATTTTGGGTCTATTTCAGGTATTTGGGTGCCATCAAACCCCACTATGCCATACCATTCTGTTACGGGCTTGTCCGAAAGCCAATTATCATTTCTTATCCAATTATCCCCGTCAGTAGCTACGTATAGTGCTTTTAGTGCTTCCCTTTGATTTCGATTAAACATTGAAGCTTCTACAGTTATGCTGATAGGCACAACAAGGTCAGTGGCAGATACATTTAGGTTAAAATTTAGTGGGCGTTCATAGTCATATCGCCTCATCTTTATATTAACCTTTATGATATTTGGTGATTCGTTTTCTTCCGTGAGAGTAAATATTGAGGGCAGTGCATTCTCTGAACTTATCCTTACCTCTTTGTTGGAGCTTATCTCTATCTGCTCTTCACCTCCTTGCCAAGGGAAAGCGATAGCACTTTTAGATAAAGTTATGACCGTGGCATAATCTTGCTGGACCACTATTCTCTCCTCTTTACCATCAGCAGTGAGTGTTACGATTGCTTTTCTAGGATCCTCCGTACTCTTATTCTCGTCTGTTATTAGAGTAAAGAAGTTACCCTCTTCTTTCGTTACGGTAAGCCAAGCTTCGCTAGATTTTACCGACCATTCGGCATAATTTGATTCAACCTTAACACGCCTCTCCTCCGCTTTAGCACTCAAATAAATCTCATGCTCTTTTAAGGTAATCTCAACTCTTTCTCTTTGTATGATAGGAATCCTTACCTCGCAATCTTGTGCGTCAAGTAAAATTGTGGTTTGGCGATCTTGGGCTGTTTTATTTTCATCAATAACGACCGAAAGAGTGTGATCATCCATCTTTGATGCTAGATACCAATCAGTCCATTCTCCTACTACGTCCCACTTGACATTACTCTTAATATCTATGGTAAAAGTGCCACCACTTGCATTAGCTTTCAATACCTGAATAGATGGTGTAATATTAGGGATGGTGATATCGTCCTCTTTCGGAGCACATCCTTGTAGAAGTGCCAATATGACTAAACTCATAAGTCCAAGCAAGGATACAACTCTTTTCATATACCTATAGTGCATAAATTTCATATCCATGTACATTTGAAATATATTCAACTTCATCTATATCATCAAGACCTGATTCCTCACAAAAAGCGTCTAATATGCGAAGGGCGATCTTTCGCCGGTCATATTTATTGTTTATAAGAATATAAGTGAACGAACGAGAGGCGAGTGTGTCTTTTATTTTGCAATATTTTATTAAGGGCTTTATTGTGTTGTTTGATGACGTTAAATCAATGATATTATAGTGTTGTAGTTGCTCAATAAACTCACATCTATAAGATTCCATATGGCATACATTGATGGGAGAGTCTTCTAGTTTGTAGTATAGCCACCATTCATAGCCCATTTGAGGTAGTTTTACTTTGTCTAATAAAAATAAATCACCGAATCTAGAAATAAGCCCAAGGTATACATATCCGTCTCTCTTGTTAACGATAATGGGTTCCCCTTTATAATTTAAAGGGTTGTAGTCAATTCCTTTTTCAATATAGTCTTTAACTCGCTTTGAAATGTTTATTTCTGGTATTAGCTCAGAAATTGGTATTAATCCACTGTCATTAATCTTTACGAGAACGTCTCTATCATTTACAGATTGGCTCCAAGCGGAAAGGTCTATTCTTGGGAATGAGAATGATTTGGCATCACTTGATGAGATTGGGAATGCTGAGGCTAAATTAAGTGGAAGCCCCCCGATGGATGTCGCACTGAAATCAGAAAAAGAATATTCGTTTTTAAGCTCCTTATATCTTTTTATGGAAGTACTATCATTTTGTGATCCACTGATACTCACTGTACCAAACACCCCTTTGGATGCTACATTTATCAATAGTCTTGTTTCATTATTTATCTGAGATTTGTTTTTGCTGTTTTTACTCCCAAATGCAGCATTTATTGTTACTTTTCCTCCAGAGGTGTAGCTTTTCAAAACGAAAGGTCCATATTCACTAATCAGTTCAGAAGCTGATTTTGAAAAGGAATTAGTTGAAAATCTTGGGTCAACGTCACTCTCTGGCGTTCTAAGCTTTTTACTAGGAATGGTTAGTGATAAGGATTGAGTTAAAATTATTTGGGACGCAAAAGTTAATGAAACCGAGTGGAAGTCATCACTTGTTAAATCAAGTGATTTTTTATAGCTGGAGTTTATTTTGGCGGATAGCTTAGCAATGAATTTTGTTAAGTCTACAGAGATACTAGCTCCTGTCTTTGAAGTTGTAGTGCTAAAATAGTCAGATAATGACTGTGTTATTTCGGTGGAGGAATTAGTAGTGAAAGATGATTGCCCTATATAAATATTTGTAGGATAAAATAGAGAATATGGGTCTTTTGAAACTTCTCTCATATTGATTACTGGTTGTGTCGCATTACGATTGGATTCTAACAATAGAGATGGGCTGTCGTCTTGGAACCCTTTTTCTGGGTTATAACCAAATCCTAAAATTCCTAAGTCAAAATCATATGCGGAGTTTAAAGATGTCTGAGACAGACTTGAAAACTCTAACAAGATAGAATCTCTTTTGTCCAGCATTTGTGCCTTTTCATCGGGGGTTGTAGTTTTTTGCGAAAAACTTCTTAACTGAGGAGCTCTTTGCACACTTCTTGGAGTCTCGCTTGATCCATCTATAAGTCTTGAGTTGTTTGGGGCACAGCTAACAAGGATGGAAATGATTACTGTGAATAATGTAGCGTAAACGTTGTCCTTCTTGGTGTAATTCATATTTGCTGTTTTTATGGTTTGTAATATATATATATATATATCTTTAAAGTCAAACGTACTGATAAATTATTGGTTCTACTATTTTTATTGAGTATTTAACAAAACTTAAATCTATCACCTTGCACTGAAAATGAACAATGCTCCTTGTTTCATATCTTTTGTACCCGATATAACTTTTAATTTACTACTTGATAGTTAGACTTCCCTTTATTTATTCGCTAGTAGCTTTGTTTTTGAGAAAGTAACCCTCCTACATACAATGGTAGATATGCAACCCCTTCGGGGTTTTCTTGATCGCGACTAGTTGTCCGACCTATCCGATTAGGTGCCTCCCCCAATGAAGGGTCTCGGCAGAGACCCTGTTAAATAGACACAGGTTCGAAGATCTGTGTATAAATAGGTCCCAAACACCCTTACGACCCCAGTCGAGGGGTCGGACACTTCGTGTAATAGTGCTTTTAATTGCGAAACCCTCAAGGTAGGTGCAATAGTTTAATCTTCCGAATCCCCTTGCTTAATGGCTATGCGAAGCTTTGCACTACGTGCACGAGGATTGGTAGCTATCTCCTCTTGGGAGGGGAGGATGGGCTTGGCTTGTAGTGGTTTGAGGGGGGTGATGGGGGCGCCAAAGGTATCTGTTTGGCGGATGCCCTCAATATTTCCAGTGCGGAAGAAGTGCTTAACGGGTCGATCCTCGAGTGAGTGATAGGTGATGACCACAAATCGCCTCTCTGGTGCTAGCAGCTGGCAACCATCGCTGAGCAATTGGTGGAGTGCCCCTATCTCGTCATTGACCGCGATCCGGAGAGCTTGGAATAGCTTGGCTAGCGATTGCTTATCTCTCTCTGGCACGACTGGTGCCACGGCGGTGAGTAATTCTCCAATAGTAGAGAGCTGCCCGCGCTCGGAGGCCTCTTTGAGAAGTGTAGCGATACGGTAGCTCCCCTTGAGCTCGCCATAGGTGGCGAGGAGCGCCCCAAGCTGGTCGCGATCAAGTGAGGTGATCAGCTCAGCAGCGGTTTGCCCCCCTTTGCTATTCATTCGCATATCAAGGGGTCCATCGAAGCGAAAGGAGAATCCCCTTTGCTCATCATCTAGGTGATGGCTAGAGAGCCCAAGGTCGGCTAAGATGCCATCTACTTGCTCAATGCCGTAGAAGTCCATAAAGTGGCGGAGGTGGCGGAAGTTGGTGCGGACGAAAGTAAAGCGTGGATCCTCAATGTGGCACTCGCGGGCTGCATCGGGGTCGCGGTCTAGTCCGAATAGATGCCCCTTTGGGGAGAGTGCCTCTAAGATGCGGCGTGAGTGTCCACCGCCACCAAAGGTACAGTCAATGTAGATGCCATTGGGGTCGGTGACTAATGCCTGTACACTCTCCTCGCAAAGCACTGGTACATGGTACCCTTCCGCACGTATCACCTCTTCGCGCTTCATCGCCCTATAATCTCCATAAGGGTGGGGAAAAAACCAACCCTCTCTCCATATAACTCTAGTACACGGGTTACGAGTGGGTCTTCAATTAGCTCGAACCCCTCGAGTAATGCGGGGGAAGCTAGTTCAAATTGGAGGGCAACAGAGACGCCATCCTCCACAGGAGTGGGGATCCTAAGTAGCTTGGCAGCACTCCAGCCCTCTCGCTCCGACCAAGCGGGGAATAGGCGGTGCTCCACGTAGTAGAGTAGGTCGTCGCTACAACTACGATCGCCACTAATAGTCACATTATATAGATATCCTTTCATAGCCCAAAGATACCAAAAATATTGGAGCTATCTGACCTCTCTTTGGCGGCTATTTTAAGGGGAAAAGGAGGTGCTCAAGCACTACTCGTAGCATTGAGTAGATATAAAGGGGGATGTTCTCTTTGATTTTAGGTATATTTGTAAAACGATAAGTAAAGCAATTGCTATGAATAGAGATCTTAAGATTGGGGATCGGGTGAGGTTTTTGGACGCTACTGGAGGTGGAGTGGTGCGTAAACTGCTACGCTCTAGTGGGGTGGTATATGTGGAGGACGAGAGTGGCTTTGAGATGCCTGTGCTACAGTCTGAGGTAATCAAAGTGGAGGAGGCTGCCAATGATGAGGTGGTGACGCCACCAAAGCAGTCGCCAGTCTCTAAGAAGCCTTCTCGAAAGGAGGCTCAACCTATGATCGCACGGGGTGATGACCCTAGTGGGGAGCGACTGAATGTATCGCTCTGCTACCTTCCTGAAGAGGGAGGGCAGATAGGGCGGTGCCGCTATGAGGTTTATCTAGTGAATGACTCCAACTACGACCTCTTTGTAACCTATAGCTCGGGTCGCGGGGCGGAGCAGGAGCTGAGGTATAGCGGGGTGGTACCCTTTGATAGTAGTGAGGAGCTGGAGAGCTTTGACCCTTTGGAGCTGCCAGAGCGTAGTCGGACAACGGTGCAGCTACTTGCCTTTAAGGAGGGCGGTATCGTCTACCGACCTAAGCAAGCGATGAGCTTTGAGCTGAAGATAGATGGTGCTCGCTTTTTGAAGGAGGGAGCCTTCGTGGAGAGCCCTTACTTTGATGATGGGGCGATTACCTTTGAGCTAGTAAAGGAGGATCAACTACTGGTGACTAAAAAGGTGGAGGCGGAGCAATTGGCTAGCGAGATGATGCGGGCTAAAGTGCAATTGGATAGTCCTAAGAGAAGAGCTAGAAAAGGAGTCGCTAGCCACAAGGGGGAGCCACTAGTGGTGGACCTCCACATTAATGAATTGGTGGATAATACCCTTGGCATGGAGCCTAAGGATATGCTTGAGATACAGCTTGAGAAGGTGGAGGAGGTACTCCGTAGCCGACGCAAGCCTAACCACGTGGGGGAGAAGGTGATCTTTATCCACGGTAAAGGCGAGGGGGTGCTCCGGAAAGCGGTGTGGGACTTAATCCATCGGAAGTTTCCCCGCCACGACTTGCAGGATGCATCGTTTCAAGAGTATGGCTTTGGTGCCACTCAAGTAACTATTCGATAGGAAATTAATACAATATATATATTATGGGTGTAGAGATAGAGCGTAAGTTTTTACTCAAACCGGGGGCATCGCTTCCGGAGAGTGACGAGGTGCTAAATATTCAGCAGTCTTATGTAGCCAAAGGGGAGGGTAGAGAAGGCACCTCGGTGCGGGTCCGTTTGGTCAATATGGAGGAGGCCTTTCTAACAATCAAGCAAGCTTCTAGGGAGAACCTAGCGGTGCGCAGTGAATTTGAATACCCTATCCCTGTGGAGGATGCTCTGGAGATTATGGCGCTAAGCCCATTTACAAAGGTGGTGAAGCAACGCCATATCATCATGATCGGTGAAAACAAGTGGGAGGTGGACTTTTTCCTCGAGGACAATGAGGGCTTGATAGTGGCGGAGCTGGAACTCCCATCGGTGGATACGGAGGTGGAGCTACCAGAGTGGATCGGTGAAGAGGTGACGAACGACAAGAGGTACCTCAATAACTACCTAGCAGTACACCCCTATAGTACATGGAATAACTAATCTAAAATATAGTGACTATTATGAAGAGAAGATACTTAATTACTTTGCTCGCTATGGTGTTAGTGGCGCCGTGGGCAGTGGCAGATGGAGGAATGTGGATGCTGCAATTCTTGAAGCAGCAAAACCTAAAGCGAATGCAGAAGATGGGCTTGAAGCTATCGGCTGAAGAGATCTATAATCCTGGTCAGGGCGCTTTGGGCGATGCAGTGGTGCAATTTGGCGGTGGCTGTACGGGGGAGATTGTCTCAAGCCAAGGGCTGGTCTTTACCAATCATCACTGTGGTTATGGTGAGATCCAGAGTCACAGTTCGGTAGAAGCCAACTATCTCCGCGATGGCTTTTATGCACCTACCCTTCAGGATGAGCTCCCTAATCCAGGTTTGAATGTGACGATTGTGGAGGAGATTGTCGATGCTACGGACTATCTCAAGCAGTACCTAGAGAAGGTAGGGGAGCAGGACCCTCTAGTTTATATGCGTCGTGGCTATCTGCGTAAGGTGGCTAAGCAGTGGTATGTGGAGAATAGAGGTGCGCTCACAGCAGGGGTAGCCTTGGATATGGCTCCTTTCTATGAGGGCAATAGGTATTATCTCTTTGTGAAAAAGCAGTACTCGGATATCCGCCTAGTGGCAGCGCCCCCTAGCTGTATTGGTAAGTTTGGTGCCGACACAGACAATTGGGAGTGGCCTAGACACTCGGGCGACTTTTCTGTATTCCGAATATATACAGCTCCCGATGGTTCGCCAGCGGAGTATTCTGCAGATAATGTACCTCTAAAGCCTAAGTATTACCTCAAGGTGAGTGGCAAGGGGGTAGAGGAGGGAGACTTCGTGATGATGATGGGCTTCCCAGGCACTACCAATCACTTCTACACGCCTAGCGAGGTGCGGGAGCGTCTGGAGGTGGATAACCAGATCCGAATAGACCTTCGTAAGGTGCGCCAAGAGGCAATGTGGGAGGAGATGATGAAGGATGAAGCGGTCAATATCCAATATGCTGCAAAGTATCAAGGTTCGACCAACGCTTATAAGAATGCGATTGGCACCAGTTGGGCAGCACGTAAGAAGAACTTCGAGGCGGTGAAGCAGGAGATGGTGGATCGTCTCCTTGCCTACAGTAAGCAGCAGAATAAGCCTGAGTATGCCGAGGCGGTTGCCAAGATAGAGACGATGGTGAAGGAGCGGGCTACGCTCCGGGCACTCGCCAAGATCTATGGGGAGGGGCTCTGGAGAGCGGTGGAGACGGCTAAGGCTCCGCTGATCAAAAGTGATGAGGAGTTGAGGCAACTTCGTGACCCACAGGAGGCCGCTAAATGGTACGATGAGGTGATCCTCGGCTACTTTGACAAGGACTACAATAAGGAGGTAGATCGCAAGGTGACCGCTGCGATGTTTGAGGCGGTGCTGAAGTACATTGACCGTGTGACGGAGGGGCAGGAGCTATCGATTCAATTGCAAACCCCTTTTGCTATCCGAAGCTTGATGGACAGTAAGGACTTGGGTGCTATCTTTGATGAATCGATCTATTTCGATAAGGCGAAGATGGTGGAGGTACTGAGCTCTGAAGGGGGTGAGGTGGCCTATGCGTTAGACCCTGTCACTTTACTCGCTTTCTCAGTGCGTGAGGATATGAAGACTATCTCCAAAGCACTCTCGGAGTATGACCGTGACTTTGCTCTAGCTCGCCGTACCTTGCTACAGGGAATGCTGGAGATGGATGGGGAGATGAACCTTTGGCCTGATGCCAATCTTACACTCCGCTACACCTTTGGTCAGATCAAGGGTTATGTGCCTAGGGACAATGTCTATTATGGCGCCCAGACCACTATGGATGGAATTATGGAGAAGTGGGATGACGAAAGCCCTGAATTTTATCTCCTCCCTAAGGTGGTGGATATCTACCGTAATAAGGACTTCGGGCGCTGGGCTCTACCAAATGGTAAGATGCCTGTGAATATTGTGGCCACTACTCATACTACAGGTGGTAACTCGGGTTCGCCTTTGGTGAATGGTAAGGGTGAGCTTGTGGGTATCAACTTCGACCGCAACTGGGAGGGCGTTGGTGGTGATATCGAGTATCTGCCCGATTATCAGCGGAGTATTATCCTAGATGTGAGATATCTACTGATGATATTGGATAAATATCTAGGGGCTGATAGACTGATGAATGAGTTGGATATCGTTGAGTAAAAAGTGGATTTATGAATAGAAGTCTACCAAAAGCACTGCTGCTCTTTTGCTGTATCCTGACTTTGTCGGGGTGTCGCAAGGAGGAGCAGTGCCAATCTATTCGCATCGTACATACCACCGATGTGCATGGCCGTCTATTTCCCTATGACTTGGTCAATGACCAGCCTAGCGAAGGGAGCTATGCTCGGGTAGCTGCCTATGTGCAGGAGCTGAAGGAGAGCAATCAGGAAGTGTTGCTCCTTGATGCAGGAGATATCCTACAGGGGCAGCCTACAGCCTACTACTATAATTATATTGATACGGTAGGGGTGCATCCATTGGCTACCTTTTTCAATCAGTATGGGTATGATGCCATTACGATGGGCAACCACGACATAGAGACCGGTCATAGCGTTTACGATAAGTTTGTGACTCAGCTCAATATCCCTGCACTTGGTGCCAATGTGCTGAGGGAGGATAGTGGGGAGCCCTATTTCCAGCCCTTTGTGATCGTCAATAAGGGTGGACGAAGGATTGCGGTAATAGGAACTACTACACCAAGCCTTACCGACAACCTGCCGGCTCACCTTTGGAGCGGTATGAAGTTTATCGATCAGGTGGAGACGGTTCGTAAGTATGTAGACGAGATAAAGGCATCGAAGCCCGATATGATTGTGGCTTTGATCCACAGTGGTAGTGGAAATAGAGACGGAGCTTACTACCCCAAGGCAGAGCATGTGGGCTATCAGATGGCACGTGAGGTGCCAGAGCTAGACTTAATCCTCTTGGGGCATGACCATAAAGAATTACTTGACTCAGTGGTGCATCAGAATGGAAAGGTGACTTATCTCCTTAATCCTGGAAGTGATGCCATGAGTGTCAGTGATACTGAGGTATTCTTCTGTAAGCAATCTAATGGCGCTAGCTCTATTAAGATCGCACCTAAGATTGTGTCTCTTAAGGAGGTAGAACCCGACCCTTCCTTTATGGCGAGCTTTGCAAAAGAGCGTGAGGCGGTTGATGCATTTATTTCGTCACCAGTAGGGCACCTGGCGGAGGATATCGATGCGAGGAGCTCATTCTTTCGCCCTGCAACCTTTACCGACCTAATTCACCAGGTGGAGCAATTTGCTTTTCCACAAGCAGAGATAACGCTGACGGCACCATTGGACTTCAATGTCTTATTGAAGAAAGGCCCCATCTCTATTCGAGACCTATTTAAGCTCTATCGCTACGAAAATAGCCTCTACCTAATGCAACTGACGGGTGATGAGGTGCGTGGCGCTCTGGAGGAGAGTTACGACCGCTGGATACAAACTATGTCGGGCCCCGCTGATGGCTTGATTCAGATCAATGAGGAACTCTTTGGTGGGCAGTATTTGGCTACAGCTCATCCGACCTACAACTTTGATACCGCTTCGGGTATCACCTATACGGTGGACGTGCGGAGACCTCGTGGAGAGCGGGTAAGGATTACCTCTGTGGGGGTGGAGCCTTTTGACCCTCTCCGTACCTATCTGGTGGCGGTCAATTCGTATCGTGGTTCGGGCGGAGGTGGCTTGCTTACAAAGGGAGCTGGTATCCCAGTTCAAGAATTACGGGATAGAATTGTGGAGACGACGGACCGAGACTTGAGGCATTATTTTATGCTGTTTTTGAAGAAAAATGACCCTTACACGCCTGTCATTAAGGCCAAGTGGTCATTTGATCCAAAGGAGTGGACTGAGCCAGCTATACAGCGTGATAGCACCACTTTATTTAGTCATCTAAAGCAGTGATACTATGAATAGCTTATCTAAGGATAATTATTGTGTGATCATGGCTGGAGGGGTAGGGTCCCGCTTTTGGCCATGGAGTAGAAACGACCGACCGAAGCAATTCCTAGATATAATTGAATCTGGGAGGACGATGATACAGGAGACTTTTGACCGCTTTGACCCCTTTATCCCAGAGGAGAATATCTATGTGATGACGGGAAAGCAGTTTGAAGCTCAGATGCTAAGGGAGCTACCCGCCCTGCATCCTAGTCAGGTCCTTACTGAGCCGGAGCGCCGAAATACCGCTCCTGCCATTGCCTATGCCGCTTACAAGATCGCCAGCATTAATCCTGATGCAGTGATGATTGCCTCTCCTGCCGACCAGCATATCCAAAATGTGGCCCTATTTAAGGAGACGGTGCTCAAGGCAGCAGACTATGCTAGGGAGCACCACTGCCTGATGACGATTGGGATTGAACCGACCTATCCAGCTATAGGGTATGGGTATATTGAGATGACGGAGCAAGCCAAAGCAGATGGTATTGGTCCTATTATCCGCTTTCAGGAGAAGCCCTCTGAAGAGGAGGCCATCAAGCTTTTGGCTACGGGTAACTATCTTTGGAATTCAGGGATATTTATCTGGCGAGTGAAGGATATTATTGAGGCACTTGAGCGGTATCTTCCCGAGGTGGCGGTTCATTTTGCCGAGATCGATGCTTATGGAAGTGCCAACGAGACAGAGGCGGTAGCAAGAGCCTTTTTGGCTTCCCCATCCATCTCTATTGATTACGGGGTGATGGAAAAGGCCGAAGGGGTGGCCACCATTCATGGAGCCTTTGATTGGGATGACCTCGGCACATGGCAGAGCCTTTACCGATACCAAACCCAAAACCCTCCTCAGGTCAGTGATAAGGCACCTGCAAAGGGCCGATTGATACTCGATAATAGTCCACATACCATGGTGCATCAAGGGGCGCCAGGGAAGGATGTGGTGGTGATAGGGCTGGAGGACTACCTAGTGGTGGACTTGGAGGATACGCTCCTCATAGCCCCCAAGAGTGATGAGAAGAAGCTCCACGCTTGGATGGATACCTACGCGAAGCAGCTGAAGAAGTAGTTTTCACTTCTTTACGGCTCGAAATCAAAAAAGAATGAGCCAGAAGGTTGGTGATATCAAATATTTTAGTATCTTTGCAACACTTTTGAGGCACCAAAAAAGCTTCAAGGGTAAGGAGAGGTGGCAGAGTGGTCGATTGCGGCGGTCTTGAAAACCGTTGAGGTGCGAGCCTCCGGGGGTTCGAATCCCTCCCTCTCCGCTTTAAGTACTCTGGTAGCACCGCCAGAGAACACTACTAAAAAAAGTATAAGTATCGTAATTCCAACGAGTTACGATACTTTTGTTTTATAGTCCTCTACCTCTTCAGAGTAGTTACAGAGATAGCCGAAACGCCCAAAATACTCTCCAATGGCTACAATCTGGCTACACTTTTTTCTCGCAAAAAATAATTGTAGCCAGGAGTACGTAGAGAGTCTGTTTAGAGTACTTGTACATTGCTGTAGTTCAAACAATTATGTGCAACTTTGTAGGCGAGTTGTAGAGAGTTATAGCACCATAAATGTGTAGCTTTTCTGGTCGCAAACTTTCTATGCTTGGCTACAATAAAAACAGACAATGTATGCAATCAATTTTCAGAACAGCATTCTACCTTCGTAGCAACTATGTGAACAAGGAAGGAAAAACGCCAGTAATGCTACGCATCTATCTCAACAATGAGCGGATGTCACTAGGCTCCACTGGTATCACCATCGTGCAGTCCCAATGGGATCGCGAAAAAGAGCGAGTAAAAGGGCGTCACACCGAAGCTCTGAATACGAACTTGCAACTGGATAACATCCAAAGTGGTTTACAAGCCATCTTTCGCAAGTTAGAAATGACTGATGAGCTTTCGTTAGAGCGTATCAAGTCAGAACATCTTGGCAAAAAACAAGATATAGATACCATCATGCAACTTTTCGACAAACACAATGAAGATGTTGCAGCTCGAGTTGGCATCTCAGTCTCTGCGCCCACTCTTCAAAAGTATAAGGTCTGCAAAAGACGCTTTTCTGAGTTCCTTAAAGATAAACTCAGACGTAGAGACCTCAAGCTCACGGAGCTAACCTATATGATTATACATGATTTTGACCTATACCTACGCACAGTGGTGGGGCAAAATCCTAATACAGCCACTAAAACGATGAAGACCTTCAAGACTATCGTCATTTTGGGGCAAAAGTTAGGCGTACTACATCACGACCCTTTTGTCAACTTCCGATTTCACTTAGAACCAGTGAATAGAGGGTTCTTGACTGACGAAGAGGTCTTACAGATCGTCAACAAGGAGTTGAATGTCCCAAGATTGGAGCTGGTACGAGACATCTTCATCTTTTCCTGCTTTACAGGTTTAGCCTACATTGATGTGGCTAATCTTACACCCGACAATATCGTGATGCTTGGTGGTAAAGAGTGGATCATGACTAAGCGACAGAAGACAAGCGTGGAGACCAATGTGCTGCTCCTCGACATCCCTAAGCGCATCATCAGTAAATATAGCCACCAAACTTATCGTGATGGCAAGCTCTTCCCTATCCTTAGCAATCAGAAGACCAATTCATACCTCAAAGAGATTGCAGATATATGTGGTATCAAGAAGAACTTGACTTTCCACCTAGCTCGACATACTTTTGCGACAATGTCACTGAGCAAGGGTGTTCCAATAGAGAGTGTCTCTAAAATGCTAGGTCATACCAATATCCGAACAACGCAAATCTATGCCCGGATTACCAATAAGAAGATTGAACATGACATGGAGCAGTTTGCTGACAAGCTGGGCAAGTTCAATACGGCAATGGGTATCGGGGAGAATAGCTGGCAATAAGTGCAACCATTAAAACCAAATAAGAAGATGAAGACAACGAATAAGAAAGAACTATCCTACTTCCGCTTAAAGCTAGTGAGCTACCTTAGTGAGCATTTCCCTGAAAAGGTGGAAGACAAGGCATTTATCAAGGCACGAGCTGATGAAGCTCTTACTACCTACTGTGATGCTGTGGAAGAAGGATTCTCACATCCCGAGGCAGAGAGTATGGCGAGTGAAGTACTGTATCGTGACCTGCATTTCTCCAAATACGACACGCTTGTGTCCGTCTTGGAGAATGAGTTTGAAAAGGAGCTCCCCTCCCCACTCCCCGAACGACTTGCTCCGATATTGCTAAAGAATCGAGCGATCCAAGAGACCTTTGACAAATACAATCTTACCGACGACTTCGATGCAAGCCCTGAGTATGAAACGCTCTACACAGAACTTACAGGAACAGTTGTACTTCTTATCGAAGCTAATCAACTTCCCATGATAGGCGATGTGAGTGCATTAGAGTAGACAATGTAGATTATCCCTATCTCGTGAGCCTTTTGAGCTTCAAGAGCCAAGATAGTCTCTCTGCTCCATACGTCAAGAGCATATTCTATCTCTTGTCTTTATGTCGCATAGTCTCTTGGCTCTGCTCTTGAAAACTCTAAAAGACTCCGAATATGAATAGATCTCTCATGAACAAAGACCTGCACAGTCCAGCCTTCATACGGGCAAGTGTTCCTGCAGATAAAGAGGAACCACTACAAGTTGCGTCCAAAACAACTTCGAGCAACGGCACCAAATGGTCTCGCATCATCCGACTTGCCTTACTTATGGGTATCCTATTGGGTGGAGTGTACTTACTCTCTAAGTTAGTCACAGCACAGGTCGTAACGGCTCTATTGATACTGATTGGTTTTGTGGTACTACGATTCATCGTTCGTACCGTTCTGCAAATCACATTTACGTTTTTACGCTACCTCTTTTGGATTGTTGTACTAGCCGTAATACTACTTTGCGTGCTATGACATAGCACCTCTATCACTTCTGAGAAACAACTCTTTGGGTGACTAGCTCTCTTGCGAAGCTGGTCACCCTTTTTGCTTCTTGTGTTTAGGCATTGCACTTCTGCTTATCAGTCATAGCTCCCCAGTTATGCTGTGGTCAAATCGGAAGCTGATTCTTTTTCATCGCAAAGATAGTACGGGGCTTCAAGACTTTCCCAAGGTCGAGCCATTCGGTTTGTCTGGAAAATCTCCACACCTATGCTGTTCACTTCGGGTAGTATTTTCCGCCAAAACCTTGTGTAAGTCTCGCCCCGCTACCTTGTTTTTGCTTGAAAAAAGGAATCAGCATACTCCGATCTTTGAACGCATAAAAAAAAGGTCTCTTATGAATAAGCAGAAAGTAAACATGACATCATCAATGAAAGAAAAAGGATATAGCTCCTCCTCTCATTACCGCATAAGTTCTGAGTTTGAACAAAGTGAGCAGGCGTTGGCTACCAAGTTCGTCCATTGGAACGTACCCCCATTGGAAAGTCTTTGTGACAGCTCTGTATATCTCCTGAGAGCAAAGCTTAATCGTGGCGAGCGAATGAGCCGTGAGGATAAGGATTGGCTCTGTGAAGCGGTGAATAACAATACCTACTTTCGCTCTGCCGTACCGCTACAAGGATGGCGATTTGACTTCATTGATGTATTGAAGAAGTACCTCGTCAATCAATATGGACAGTGGGCAGAATATTATGCCCCAGACCGCACCAGCCTAAGACCCTACCTATGCGGACGCATCAGCCAAATCGTGGAGATACCCAAGTATTAAAACATCAATAAACATACGACTATGAAAGGAACAGAACATTTCACACGGACAATAGCCGAATATCTTAATCAGCGTGCTATGGCAGACCCCTTGTTTGCCCCTAACTTGATGAAACCGAACAAGAATATCGAGGAGTGCATCACCTACATTCTTAATGAAGTGCAGAAAAGCGGTTGCAACGGATTTGAGGACGATGAGATTTACTCTATGGCAGTCCACTATTACGATGAGGACAATATAGAGATTGGCAAGCCTACCAATTGCCAAGTAATGGTCAATCACATGGTAGAACTCACGGAGGAAGAAAAAGCCGAAGCAAGGCAAGAAGCCATTAAGCAATATCAGCGTGAGGAACTAGCCAAGATACAGAGCCGTAATGCAAGACCAAAGAGAACAGAGAGCACAGCAACCCAAGCACAACCCTCACTATTCGATTTTTAAGCCTATGAAACCGAGTAACAAATTTGAGAAGGCAGTCCTTGCCGAGAGCAAGCACCTTCGCCCGATAACTAAGACACAAAGTAAGTGGGCATTCCGTGAGTGCATCAACCACTTCGCCTACCGCTTGCCCAAAGGTCGCACCACTTGTATGGATTGTGGGCATAGTTGGATAATGAACAAACACAGAGAAACTTGCACTTGCCCTCATTGCAGGGCAAAGTTGCAGGTAAAGGAAACTTTCCAACGCAAGTTGCAGCAGAAGCACTATTTCACCACCCTCACCGCTTGCGGAGAATACCAAGTGTTGCGCATGTTCCTCCTTGTGGCTGAAATGGAGAAAGGCAGCAAGGCTGAATATTATGCGCTTGAAATCGGGCAATATTGGTGGAACGCACAAGGGCGAAAAACCTTGGTTGCCATACAACGCATATTGGGGCATTACGTTGATACATTTTCCTTTTGCGCACCCATGGCAATCCGCAACGACAACGAAGCCTACCGATACGCAGCCTATTCGCCCACATATCCGAAGTTCAAGGCATCGGACACGCTCCGCAGAAATGGTTTCAAGGATGATTTTCACGACATTCCCCCGACAACCCTCATTTCGGCATTGCTTACAGACAGCCGTGCAGAAACATTGCTAAAAGCTGGGCGCACAGACCACTTACGTTACTTTCTTGGCAACAAGAGGACTTTTGAGAAACTATGGCAGTCCTACAAGATTGCAGTCCGTAACGGCTATGAGATAGCAGACATTTCTCTTTGGAATGATTATGTAGATACACTTAGAAGATTAGGTAAGGATATTCATAATCCAAAATATTTATGCCCAACAGACCTTAAAGCCGAACACGACCGCAGACACGAGGAACTTCTCAGAGTGCGTGAAAGGGAGGAGATAGAACAGAAGCAGCAGAAGGCAATGGAAGATGAAAAACGTTTCAAGGAACTTAAATCCAAGTTTTTCGGTATCTGTTTCACGGACGGCACTATTCAAGTCCACGTATTGGAGAGCGTGCAGGAACATTTAGAAGAAGGTGTATCAATGCACCATTGCGTATTTTCTAATGCATACTACCTTAAAGAGGACTCCCTTATCCTTTCGGCTACTATCGAAGGCAAGCGAATAGAGACCATTGAAGTATCATTACAAACTTTGGAAGTGGTGCAAAGTCGTGGAGTTTGCAACAAGAATACAGAATACCACGAGCAGATAGTAAACCTTGTCAATGCCAATCGAGGTCTTATAATCCGAAGAATGGAAGCAACAGCATAAAGTATGAACCATTAAATTATCAGAGATATGAAAACTGAGATTGAAAACATCATCTATAACTATGCAGACGAGATACCGCATACTCTCATTAGGGTTATCAACGCAATAACCCTATCCGACAGCAAAGAGGAGTTAAGAGCGGCTATCAACAAAATAGCCAAAGAAACAGAACTTGATAAGTTCTTTGCATACAGGTATGGTGCGCATCACTTTTGGCTCACACATCGCAAATTATCTAATGGAGAGCCAAAGGAATACAAATTATTAAAGGTTAAATTTTAAGATTATGAAGAAGAAAGTTTACAGAATACGGATGCAGTACATTTTCGAGGGAGTGTTTGAGCTGATTGCAGAGAGTAAGGTAGACGCACAGCAGAAAGTCCTGCAAATTTGTGGGTTGGTTATAGGTGGAAGTATTCACAGCACTTTGCCCGATGATGAGATAAATTGGGCTTTCTCCACTCACCCCGATGTAAAGACGGGACGAATAACCATTCAAGAAAAACAAACAGAGTAAAGTGGTCGGTAAATCTGCCGACCGCTACTTTCTTTCGTGAGCTTCGAGCGGACAAAGAAAGGAGCAAAGAAACCCCAATGAAAAATACCTCGTTACTTTTGACAGTGAGTTGGGACGGCTCAAAAGTAACAAAAAGCCCACCCAAATATTGCTCTATCTTCTAAAGCCGTATTTCTGTTCACGTTTTTCAAAAGCAACACGCCCTCCTTCCAAAATATCACAGATGTGTTCACGGATACCTTGTGAAGATAATATATACTTATCTTTTTCGTCTCTTTGCTTGGTATCTTCCAAAGCTCCGTTGATATATTGAAATTTCAAACCTCCTAAGTTGGGCGTATCCGCACCTTCTTGATTAGCGACAATTACATTTTCTGCGTCTGCACTTACCACAACATTGGAATTGTGCGTTACCAATATTATTTGTCGTTCTTTCTTTTTCCGTTTGATGTATGCTACTAACTCATGATAAATTGCACGATTATCAAGACTATCCTCTGGTTGGTCTATGAGTATTGGGCATTTCTTATCACTAAAATCCAAAAGTAGTTTCAGGATAACAAAAGCCTGTTTTCCCTCTGACATATTAACAAAATTATCCCCTTGATAAGTCAAGCTATAATCAAGGCTATACCAACTGTGGGTAAGAAATTCTGTTACAACATTTAATGCTTCATATCCATTCTTCAGAAGCACTTTCTCTGAAAGAAGATTCTTAAAGAAGTCCAAACTAATTGCTTTGTTATCTTCATCATATTTATTTAGCAATTCGTGTAGATATTCTTGACGTTCATAACCTCTTTGATTTAGTCTGGTCTCCAAAAAGACCCGCATTTCTTGCTTGTGAAAAGTGAGTTTTACACGAATATCAAGTTTATCATAAGTAATGGCTAAGTTGTTACAAATATCATTTGCACTTATTTTATAAGAGCAATGATTGTCAATAACTTTACAGATTGATTCATCTCGTTGTAGCCTTGCTTGCTCAAGCTTTTTCTGTATCTCATCAATTGCAGTAAGTTTTCTTTCTTCTTCTTGTATCTTACTATTAATATCTTTCAATTCCTTATTGTCTTCAAATATCCGTAATCCTTTTTTGTAGATATCAGAAGCTATTATTGTTTGTATTTCCGTGGCTATCTGGTCTTTTGCTTTAGAGGTATCTTCTATGAATTTTTGGACGATCTCTGTCCATTCCATTTCAGTTCTCACTTTCAAACCATTAAACAGACGATCTACTTCATACTGATTCAACCCAAAAGATAATTTATCAAAATCCCATTTTTTCTCAAAGGAAGAATCGAATGGAGTGAGATTTTTTAATCTATTCAACAACTCAAGGTCGTTATCTGCCGCAGCAATAAGTTTCTTCTTTTCTCGAATTTGATATACATAAGCATCAAATGAAACTCTTTCTTCTTGTGTTAATGCTCCATCTTTTTGCAGAGCAGATGCTTTTGTTTTCAATAGTTGCAATTGTTGTTGAACACCATCCCTATTACCTTTTTCTGATAAACTCTTTTTTAGAGAATCAATCTCTTTTTGCAGTTGAAAAACATAGAAAACTCCATCCGTTACACTTTTAGAAACATCTGTAAGATGAGTATAATAATTCTCTAAAATTCTATTTTCATCTTTGCTCTTTATTATGTCTTCTACTATTTTATTCGTCTTTTCTGAGTCAAAAGCAATCTCGTGCATGTAACTTTGTCGGAAATATTCTATTTCACGACCGAGTTGATTATTTCCATCCTGCCATCGGATAGAAACCCCATCAAGATGTTGCCTAATAAAATCACCTTCTCCAACTTCTTTATTTCCATGCTTAGCAGCTATTGCTTTAAGTAATGATGATTTTCCTGTAGAACGTCCTCCTATGATAGTATTTAAGTTAGGATTGAGAAAAATTTTCCCATCCCAAAAATCATCCTCTTTTAATGTTATACTATCAATTACCTGATAAATATTCTTCTCGTCAGGTTTGGTAGATTGAACTCTCACTCTCTCTTCGGGTTCAAACAAAATCTGCTTTAATCCCTCAAATGTCATATCTGCTTTTATCCACAGTTTTTCTTTTGTAGTGTATTCTCGAATATTATGATTATCTGAACACATAATAATAGGTAAAGAAAATTGTATATTAGGAAACACATGAGATTTGTAGCTTTCTACATCTTCGATTTTCCCGACCTCCAAAAGAGGATGGTAGGTTGATAATAATTGCTGTTTAAATTCTTGTTTTACAAGCAAATTATTTTTTATGCCCTCTATAGAGTTAGATTTCTTACCAGCGTGTATTGTAACAAGACCTCCTAATTCTATTATCAGGGAACTTGTTTTTTCAAAAGGGCACACAATTCGCTCTTGTCCTCTTGAATTAATTTCTTCTGGTGTCAGATTACACTGCCCCTGAATTTTCGTCCATATTGTATTCAGGTTAGCTGTCTCTGGAAAAATTCCTATAAAATGTATAGCTTCAGAGCCTCCAAGTTCTGAACAGAATTCAATTCCAGGAAGAACTACTATATTTTTTTCTTTCCCCAATCTTTGTAAATCTTGTATTCGCTTTATATCAATAACATGATGGTCTGTTATTGCAACAACAGAAACATTGTTTTCACTCAAGATAGTTATAATGTCCTGATTTTTTACACTATTATCTTTATAGTCATAAGATGAGGGAGTATGAAAATGCAAGTCCCAAATTCGCCATTCCGATCCTCTGTTCATGATTTTTCTATATTAATATTATTTTCCGCAAAGTTACTCATTCATAGCGAAAAAGGCGAATAAAACAACAAGAAAACGCCCCTTGCGGAGCATAAAAATGTCGCAAGAAGCGTATTTGATAATTAAGGTACATAAAACAGCGCAAACTCCACCTGTCTGCGTTTGACTAACCCATTCAAAACTTTTCCCTTGTATCGGCAGAACGAAACATACTCCCAATAGTAGTTTCTGTCTCCTGCTTCTATTTTTCGCAGCAACTTACTCTTGGGGTGCTTTCCATAACCAAGCAATCGCCCCACGCCCACATTATATGCAAGGAGGCTGAGCAGCAGTGCATCCTTACCATAGCCTTTGAAGTGTTCAAAGCATTTCCAAAGGTCGGCACGAAGCAGGGAGTCTGCCTGCCGTTCCGTCATATCTGCCGTAAAGTGCTCTCTCCGTTGCAGCTGATGTCCATATCCAACATACGGATAATCCTTCCAGCCGTGTAGTCCCTCAAAGTATTTTACTACAACTACCGCCCGCTCAAAAGGCGGCAAGTCTGCCAACCTTACCCTGCGCCAGGAAAGGGTCGGCTGACAGAACAGGCAGAATACACAAAGTAAAATGAAAGAATTTATCGTTCGCATCAATTACGTTTTTAGTGGCGAGAAGATGCTGGCTTGTCCTTGCCCTCTTCTCTCTCGTTGTTAAAACTAAAGGTCAGCTGCTGAACCTTACCAAAACTATCCTCCACATATACATCAATCGTTTGGCGATCAGATGACAGCGAGGTGTAGTATAAGCGGAACACATCTTTTGTGAGCGGATAGCGGTCATTCGGCTTGAAAACCGTGCCGTTATCATTTCTTAGCAAGCCCTTGCCATCAGACTGGAAATAACGTATCGTATAGCGAGCGTCAGCAAACTCACCACCTCGTTTGAGTGTGCAGCGTATCTCAGCCGTCTGCCCCTTTATGATGTCCTTCTGAACCGGCATTGTCTCCACCGTAAACGGATAAGACTGCTGCACATCCAGCTCCCTATCACAAGCAGATAGGCAAAACACGGCAAGGGCAAGTACGCCCATTACCCATATCGAACTTAATATCTTCTTTTTCATGTTTCTTTTCTATTAAATATTAAACCTAAGTCCTGCTGATAGCGCAGGACGGAAACGATGCACGTCAGAGCCGAAGAGCAACCGCCCTTGTGCCTTGACAAGAAACAGAAGCCTGTCCGTGAGGAACACTTCCACCGAGCCATGCACGGCACCGCCATAGACAAAGTGCGAGCGGTCGAGCAGTGTTGCCCCATCGGGCAGCAGTTTTTTATCTTTATTCAGTTGCTCATAGCCACTCAAAGCGGATATGCCACCATAAAGAAGCACGTTCTTACCCCCGTCAGAGAGAACAGGGTGCATATATCCCACCTGTAAGAGAGCATCCTTGAGTTTTACACTATACTCCCTGTACGGCATATCCTGCTGTTCATACTCCACTGTTATAAAGGTGTAGTTCTCACGCTTTAGATAGCGGGTGAGCGATACACCCGCACCGAAGTTATCTCCTTGAAAGAGTTTTTCTCCCTTTAGAATAGGTAGACTACCCACGACTTCGATCCCCTTCTGTGAGGGAATGAGCCGCTGTGCGTACGATGGCAGACTGAAAGTCATAGCCACCACAACGCATACTGTCAGAATGATATTGTTCTTCTTCATTACCATTTCAGTTTGAGGTTATCAATCTTCTTTGCCAGCTGCAGGTCTTCTGCCGTTACATGAAAGGTCAGCGTGCGCCCTCCGTTTCGCTCATAAAGCGTTACCTCCAGCTGCTTATCATCTGAGAGGGCAAACTGCTCTAATACGAAGACCGAATGCTCGTGGCTCTGTCCTTTCACCTGCATTACCTGATTATAAGCACGAAGTGGCTGCAACACCTGTTCTTGTATGGCAGTACGCTTGGCGACCTTCTTATCCACCACCTTGAAAGTGATAAAATCCAACGAATACGGCATATTTGTGCCGTTTTCCATTCGAGTGTGGAAATACAGCAAGCCGTTATGGGCATACAAGCCACGAAGCAGGAACTTCATGCCGAACTGCTGTGCACCGATATGCTTAATGCAGCGTCTGTCATTCTGATAGATAGACTGCATCATCAGCTTTACTAATACGGGCGACTCGTTACCAAGTTCTTTAAAGTAAATATCAGAGCGGTTGCTTGGCAGGCGTCCGTCCGTTGGTGACAAGAAGTCCTTCATCTCTATGCTGAGTTTCTCCGGCTCATCAGCATACTTTACGTGTAGGCTCGGCGATGGGCGCCTTACCACCTTTCGGTGGTAGGTTTCCCATAGCCTGCCCCCGAACCGTACGTGCAAGTCTCCCTGCATACGGCTCTCCACTGGTAATATCAGTTTATTTGTCATGGGCATGAATTTTTGCATTACAATGTTTGCATACTGCCAACGTCTTACGCCATTTCTTAATCATCAGTCGGTGCCACTCCGTATCGGTATTTATACCTTTGAGTTTACGGACTTGATACATTACGGTCTTGACATTGGTTGCTCCACACAATTCACATTTGTGCTCCATGAGTCTCTCCGCAAGAGTGGGGAAAGGAAGTACAAACGTGTTAGGTAGATTATCGCAGGTTGCGTCTTTGTCCGGCTCTTGCCTTGCAAAGCCGTCATTATAGAATATTCGGAACTTGGTTTCTCCTTTCTTTGCTTGATAAGGTATCGCCAAGTCATGGTCTCTTCTGTACTTTCGTATAACCTTGGCAGTTGATGAATTTAGTTTCTTTGCCAAAGTTTTGCAGAAACTATATCGCATTATGTAACCGAATTTACTTCCTGCAAAAGAGATGTTGTCCGCAATCCTATAATATTGGTACAAACCTCTGATTTCAGTTGTATAGCGTGCGCAGATTGTGGCTGGGTCTTCTTTGGTCAGGTAATTGCGTGGCATGGCATACCAGATTTCCTTTCCATTGATTACCCTAAGCTCCATTGCTTTCAGTTCCAATAATTTCTTTTGGACGGAGGCGATAGGCAGAGTCAGTATTATGCGTCCGCTGAACGGTCTCTTCAGCCATCCCAGCTTGTTTCGCTTCATGGCTTCGGATTTTCTGACAGAGATTTCATACCCAAGAAACTTTGCTGAATCCTGCGCATTTGTGATAAGGGTCTTTTCTTCGGAGAGTTCAAGCTTTAGTTTGTCTCTCATGAATATTGTAAAGTTCTCTTTCATTTTCGCACAGTCTGCTTTACTACCAATTACACCGATTAGAAAGTCATCGGCATATCTGATATATTTAAGTCTCTTGTAATTACTATCCATTGCCATAGATGCCAGCACTCTCCGTGTCTTAGCTTCCACCTCTTTCAGTTGTGTCAGCAATTCACGTTTCGTATCCTCATCAGTGGCGTTTCGGATAGTCTTGCGTAATCTTACAGCCTTTCGGCTGTAACTTGCGTGGAGTGGGTTTTCCCGCTTTTTCTTGCCCTTGTCGAATGATTCCGCATATTCACGCATGTATTTATCGAACTTATCAAGGTAGATATTTGCCAAGATAGGGCTTATTATCCCTCCTTGGGGAGTTCCCGAATACGTCTTGTGAAATGTAAAATCTTCGATATATCCAGCCTTTAGGAATTTCCATATCAGTCGAAGAAATCTTTCATCTGATATGCGCTCACGAAGAGTTTCAATCAGAATATGGTGGTCGATGTTGTCGAAGAATCCTTTGATGTCACCTTCGATGAACCAGTTCGCACCAGTGAAAAGAGTTTGGATGGAACGCAAAGCCGTATGACAGCTTCTTCTTGGTCTGAATCCATGCGAGGAATTCTCAAAATGTCCCTCATAGACAGCTTCAAGAATAAGTCTGACGACCTCTTGCACCATCTTGTCTTCGATTGATGGGATGCCCAATGGTCTTTTCTTCCCATTCTTTTTAGGGATATAGACTCTTCGGGCAGGCGTTGGCATGTAACTTTCATCCTTTAGCGCAGCTATCAGATGTCCTATTCTATCAACGCTCATTCCGTCAATGGTCTTGCCGTCTGAGCCGGGTGTCATGTTGCCCGGTTTCGCATAAATGCGCTGGTAGGCTACATAAAACATCTGTTCATTGAATAGGATGCGGTACAACCTTTCGTACTTGTAATGCACATCTTTGCTATGTGCAGATAAACTGTTTAATATGGTCTCTGGATTTCTCATACGTCTCACACGTTATCGTTTGACAATATTAAAATTACCGAGCTGTTCCCCTTCGCCATGTACGTGGCTTTCCCACGCTCAGACTACTACGGGAACTCCGTTGCCATGCGGAGTTTTCAGAGCCTGTGCTCATAGCCTTTCGGCATCTCCGTGTAGGCAATCCCCATTTAGTGGACTTGATAACTTGGCTTGACAGACTGTCGGATGCAACGTACATCCCTTTCTGTTCTCTAACGGATATGTCGCAGTAAATTCCTTGCCCATCACTCCGTTCAATAAGCGTGGGTACTGCGAGGCAACGTATATAACTGCTTTCCGTTGCCACCTCTACATTAGTCATAGGACTATTGTTCAACCAATCAGGTTTCATCCTCGTGTCTGTCTTTTCCCATAGCAATTCAGTCGCAGTTTAGCAATTAACTGACTTATCGCGTTACCGACATGCTTCACTCCCCGTTTGGTTTCCCATTCGGATAAGTCGGTCTGGGATAGGTTTATAAATTGGAATACTAACCTAATCACTTGCCAAAGTGATTATTATCAAGCCCCTATTATGGGCGCACTGAATGCGTAAAATGAGCCATCCTCGCAGATGACGCTCATATTGGTCTCCGTCTCAAACTCACGGACGGCAGCCTTTACACGCAGCACATTCTCCGCATCGTCAGCTTTCCCAGCAATAATGTTTTGCGACCCGAGGTCTACATAGCGTATAGCTGCAGGAAAGATGAGATGCACCGTCTTTTCAAACGTAACCTCCAGCCCGTAGGGCAACACGACCCGTCCATTCGGTATCGATCGGCTCATCCCTTGGTAAAGGTCTCCGCTACTCAGTAGTTGATTGTTCCCCTCCACTTGTTGTGCCATAGCGGGGAGCGTTATCGTAGCACAAACTACGATAGATAAAATCCATTTCTTCATAAGTATATCAGTTGTTATTGTTAGAGTTCTAAAAGCTTACTTCGTCTGTACAAGGAATAGTCTATATCCTCCTTTGAGCGTCACCTTAATCGTGCGGAGCTTCTTCTGTAGTAGTTGTCCAGCTCCCTGCATCACCCCTCTAGTCACCTCTGAGATGATTTGGTCTTTAGCCGATGAGGAAAAGGTGAAAGAGGTTCCCATCGATCCCCCGACATTTGCCCCCATCTCCTTGAGCGCTGACACCTCTTCAGAGCCAGGAATGTAGACTCCCATCTGTCCGTCTGTATCATAGGCAGATAGTTTGACCGGCAGAATGCGACCATTCACCTCTATGCTCTTAATCACTAGCTGCATTCGGTTGCCATCTATCTTAGCTTGTGCCATTAAGATACTATGCTTCGGGATTGAAGTTTGCTGCACACGAGCGGTCTCTAGTAGGCGAAGAGCAACGTAGTCACCCTCTTTGAGGGTCGTTGTTTTGTCTACCACAACGCAAAGGGTATTGCGCTCGCCAGAGTGTGCGGAGCTATTAGAGAGTGAATGAAAGCTCATGTTCCGCTCCTTGGCTCCGTACATCTCCATAAACTCCTCGTCACTCATTGGCTGGTCCAGTGCTGAGACCAACGGCTTGTGGTCAGCTATTATCTCCATGGGAGCCTCGTCCTTGGCTGCTCCACCGCTAGGCGGAGATACGACCTGAGCCTGCTCACTCATAGGCATAGCTCCATGGGCAGGAGAGGCACTAGCTGCGGGCAAGTACTTAGCCGCCATTTGGTAGCTCTTCTCCATAAGAGCTAGTTGCTTAACTTCCTCATCATCGTCTTGTTGGCTAAGCTCGTTCAGTTCACGTCTGAGGTCATCAATCTCCTGTTGCATAGCTTCTCGTTCCTCCTCATAAGGGTCAGAGCCGTAGAAGTCCGCTAGCAAACGGTTGTTCTCCTCGTAGCGTTGCATCGAAGACTCAATCTTATTCCCAACGACCGCCTCCTGCGGGTTGCTCTCGGACGAGCTTCCCTCCTGCTGAAAGTACTCCGCCAGTCTCCCCACCTCCTCACGAGCTTGCTCCTCTTGAGTTGTATGGTCAACTAGTTCATAGGCTTTGAGTTTATTCTCCGTTAGCTTTTCGGTCGTAGCTTGTGGTATGTTGTCATTCAACCCCTCACCAGCGTCCGTTTGCTCCTTTGTGGCGGGTGCAAATATAAACCACATAGCAAGGGCAAAGATAATCCCTAGCCCTGCGAAGACTAACACCTTCTTCAATTGTTCTTTCTGTTTATGCTCCATAGTTACTAATCGCTAAATGTTCCATTCTCTTGATGTAGGTTGTATCCCTCTGTATCGGGCTGTCCACCAGCTCTCCCATAGGGATAGGTGGCATCTCCTCACGGTGCGGGAGGAAGAATTGTGCCACCATCCAGATTGAGCAGACTAAGTAGACGAAACTCAGTCCGTAGACAATAATCTGTCGCTGTCTGTTCGTTAGCATATTACATCGCTCTCTTAGCCGTACCTGCCCTCTCAAATAGCTTCTTCTGAGGGTAGGTCTACTTCTCCGCTTCATAGACTTATCGCTTGTAAGTTTGGATGTCACGATTCTCTCGCACGAGGAAGTGCTCCATCAGAAACCCTTGCGGATTGTTGTCCGAGCGAACCGAGTTTTGCAGCGAGCAACTAGTCACCAAGCTCCGCTCCGTGACATTGCTCTGTCGGATAATAAACTGCCGAGCAAAGGTGGTTACTTCGTAGGGGTAAGAGTCAAAGTCACACCGTATGGAGTCAATCTCTATACGTTGGTTGACATTGCCCGAGATAGCTCGATTGTAGTACCCCTTCTCCGCTAGATCCTTGTAGTAGTTAAAAGCGGACTTGTCGCATAGTTGGAAAGCACGCTCCATATTCTTCTCGATAGCATCCTTGTCGGGTGCAATCGTGAAGAAAAGCTCGTGAAAGCGTCTTACATGCTCTCGAGCCTCCACTGGGCGATTCATCGAAGCGTCTTGGCTCAGAGCCAGCATCAGAGACTTCCCTTGGTCTAGTACGTACACCTTCTCACGCTGCTTCTTAGCAAAGCTGTACGAAGCGTAGACCGCATAGCTACTGACCGCTATGCAGACTATCGCAAAGATGATGGCGTAGAGCCTAATCTGCTTGAAAGAGGTCTCTATGTTTGTGAGTGATTTGAATTCCATATTCCATTATTCTAATTGTCTTATATCTAAAAACTTCTGAGGGGTAGTCTAGTGCCAATGTGCCTTGGCACTCCAGTGCCATACGGGTGAAACTCTAGTGCCAACCCCACTTGGCACTGCAGTTTCATACGGAGGAAACTGTAGTTTCATAGGTAAGAAACTCTAGTTTCATAGGCAGGAAACTCCAGTGCCATGGATAGGAAACTGTAGTGCCACACGGCAGGCACTACGATTTCCTCCCCCAGCTACTACATTGACACACATAGGAGGAGCTAATCCTACCCACCTGACCGTCATACGACCGTCACGTGGTCATCGCATCCTCATCAAGTGTGTCATAGCCACCCTTCGGCTGAAGGGACGCTATTTGCCCTTGATAAGTGCCCCTTTGATACGTCCGCCTACGTTGCCAGCTATAGATCCAGTGGCACCAGCGACCGCCTTACCTCCCGTATAGGCACCCTGGGCACCTCGTTGCGCCGTCTGATTGACATTGCGTCCGTATGCCCCGATACCACCACCAGCCTCTATAATCCAGCCCGCTACCGTAGGAACACAGAAGTACCCCACGATACCAATCAGAAAGAAGACAATGTAGTACCAGCTACCCGAATCGGGCAGATAGTTGGGGTCACTCAATGCTGCAATATCCTTCTGCACCATCAACACCTGTATCTTTGTGAGGAGAGCCGAGAGAACAGAGCTCACGGGTAGCCATAGATAGACCGATATGTAGCGTGAGAACCAAGCCGTAAGCGACCCCGACAATCCATCCCAAACGGCAATACCAAAGACGATTGGTCCCAGTATGCTCAGCACGATAAGAAAGAAGGTCCGGAGCGTATCAATAATCAGAGCAGCTGCATGGTATAGCAACTCTATGAGGTCATGGAGTTGCTTCATCAGCCATTGCTTCGTTTTGTAAGCAGCACGCTCGGCATACATCCCAGCGATGGTCACCGCATCGCTCGGCCCGATGATCCCCATCTCCTCTATCTTTTGGTCAAAAGCTTCATTGGAAACCAAGTAAGCCGTCTCGGGGTTACGGAGATAGGCAGCCTCTTGTAGTTTGTCTCGTTTAGCAACCAACTTGTCTAGTTGTACCGTCTGCTTATTGACCATTCGCTCTGTACCTTGTACCACAGGAGAGAGAATAGTATTCATCGTACCCAGTACAATCGTTGGGAAGAACATAATACAGAAGCCCAGCACAAAAGGTCGCAGTAAGGGGAAAAGGTCAATCGGCTCGGCACGAGACAACGAAGACCACACCCTGACGGCTACATAGAAGAGCGCTCCTAATCCCGCAATCCCCTTGGCAATGCCCGTCATCTCTCCACAGAGAGGCATCATCTCCTGATAGGTGGAGCGGAGTAATTCATGTAGTGATGCAAAGTCCATAGATCCTAACGGCTATCTTTACATAGATGTTCTTACCAATATCGGCTCTCTGGATTTCCATAAAGCGCTTTGACCGATGCTAGATCATTCTTCTCGTGAGCACGTACATAGCTCACGGAGATATTCTTTCGGGTGTAGTAAGAAACAATCGATCGATACTCACGTAGTGTCGTATAGATGCGGTCTATCATCTGCATACGCTCGCTATCATTCATCGAGAACACCTTGCTCTTAGCTACAGACTTGAGCTCCTTGAGACTCTCCCCACTCAGTTCCAAAAGCTTGGCATAGCCAGCAGCCATAGCTGCTAGCTCTGTGGGGCGGAAGTTAGGGTCCGCTAGCATCTTCTTGTAGGAGGTTACATAGATCTCTGATATGTCTCCCACCATTAGGATGCACTCCTTCACCTTGTAGGCATCGCCTATAAGGTTGTTCACCTGCTTGAGCGCATCGTAGTACTTCTTGGTGTCGTTGTACAGTTTCTCCACCTCCTTAAAACCACTTAGCGTGTTTTTGACCGTCTTTGAGGCGGTGGCAATCTCCTTAATGGAGTTGGCTATGTTGCCAGCAAAGTTCCCAGGGTCGGTAACCACCCACTGAGCGTGGGCTTGAGGGATAAATAGGCTCATTGCAAAGAGAGCCATCAGCAGATACTTTTTCATTGTCACTAGGTATTTGATTGTTACTATTATTGCTTATCTCTTTTCTCTATGGCGAGTTGTCGGATAGCCGACTCAATGTCTCCTCCCAGCTGCTCCGCACGCTGCATCACCTCCAGCTTCTCTCGCTCCTCTGTCGTATAGGTGAGATACTCCTCCATACTCACTTCTGTAGCATAGACGGCACTCTGCATACCTCCCAGCCCGACCCACACCTCTTTGTAGAGTCGGTGAGGATCGTTGTTCTGATTGATTGAGAGGATTTGGCTCTTCTCCTTTTCGGATAGACCCAGCATCGACTGGATGCCATCAAACTTGGTCATGTACTTACGCTGATCTAGGAGGATCTTGCAGTCAGAGTTGTTGATGATACTCTCCTTCACTACGGGTGAAGAGATGATATCGTCTACCTCCTGCGTCACCACAATAGCCTCTCCGAAATACTTTCTGACCGTCTTGTAGAGATACTTGATGTAGTCCGCCATATTCTCCGAAGCAATCGCCTTCCAGGCCTCTTCGATAAGGATCATCTTGCGGATACCCTTCAGTCGGCGCATCTTATTGATAAAGGCTTCCATGATGATAATGGTCACCACGGGGAAGAGGTCTTTATTGTCCTTCACTTGGTCAATCTCGAAGACGATAAACCGTTTAGAGAGCAGGTCTATGTTCTTATCCGAGTTCAGTAGGAAGTCGTAACGCCCACCTTTGTAGTACTGCTTGAGCGTAGTCAGAAGGTTATTGATATTGAAGTCTGAGAGCGTCACCTTGATATCTCGTTGCTCCATATCCTTACGATAGACATCTCTAAGGTATTCGTAGAAGCTATTGAAGTTCGGGACAATACTAGCATCTGAGCAGATGAGTTCGATATAGGCATTGACAGCAGAGCCCAGCTCTCCAGCCTCAGTCTTGGTGACCCGCTCATCGGCACTCTTCCAAAGCGTCATCAGTAGGGTGCAGATACTCTCCCGCTTCTCTACATCAAAGAACTTGTCATCCGTATAAAAAGGATTGAAGGAGATAGGATGGTCATGGGTGTAGGTGAAGTAGACTCCATCCTCCCCCTTTGTCTTACGATGGATTAGTTCGCACAACCCTTGATACGAGTTACCCGTATCGACCAAGAGGACATGTGCCCCCTGCTCGTAATATTGTCGTACCATATGGTTCGTAAAGAAACTTTTGCCACTGCCCGAGGGTCCCAAGATAAACTTGTTGCGGTTGGTAATGATTCCTTGCTTCATCGGCAGATCAGATATGTCGAGATGTATCGGCTTACCTGATAATCTGTCTGCCATCTTAATCCCAAAGGGTGAGAGTGAGTCCTTGTAGTTGGTCTCTGCCGTGAAGAAACAGAGAGCTGGCTCAATGAAGGTGTAGAAAGACTCTTCTGCTGGAAAGTCACCTGCATTACCCGGGATAGCTGCCCAATAGAGGGTCGCTGTATCGATGGTGTTGTGTCTAGGACGGCACTCCATCAAGGCAAGGGCAGAGCCCACATCATTCTTGACTTGTCGTAGCTCCTCTTCATCCTCACTCCATGCCAAGACATTAAAGTGAGCTCTAATGGAGGTGAGTCCCTGAGAGTGTGCGGTGTTGAGATACTCCTGTATCCACTCTTCGTTGATTTGATTGCTACGGCTGTAGCGCGCTAGAGAGTGCATATTCCTAGCTTGCTTCTCAAAACGCTGCAAGTTCGCCTCGCTATCTTCAATGAAGAGGTATTGATTATAGATATGGTTGCAGGGGAGCATCAGCCCCACTGGAGATGCAAAGGAGAGGCGACAGTCTGAGCGGTCTGTTGATAATCGCTCATAGCGACCATCGGTACTGACCGTAGTGGGTAGATCATCCGTATCAGAGAGCGTATGCAGGCAAAGCATATTGTCTCCCACACGTACGAGGTCTGCCCCTAGACGTATATCCTCCAATGTGCCGTGTCTGCTATCTGATAGAGAGAAGTAGCGATCTAATAGAGCAGCTTGCTCCCTAGAGCCAACCAGCTCAGCCTCGCTCATTCGAGCCAGCTTTATCAATTCGGAGTCATTGATGATGCGTTCGAACTGATCCACCGCCTCCATAAACTTCACCATCTCCTCTTCGTTGGTAATCTCTTTAGGCAGTAGATGACCTCTACAAAGTGTTGAGAAGTTACTCTGCTGTGCCATACGCTGTCGATTGCTCTTCGTGATAAAGAGGTAGACCGTGTGATGCAGATAGGGTCGCTCATTGAAGTGTCTCTCAGAGGCACGAGCGAGAAAGCTCAAAGGCTTTTCTTGACCACGCTTGCAAGTCGTATGGTAGCACTCCTTGATGAACCAATCTTGCTTGTGAACGATCGTGAAGTTGGGTAGCACCTTGATGGCTTTATGCCAAGTAGAGTGCATCGTCTCATACTCTGCAGATGTGACTGTAAAAAGCTCGGGTAGCTCCACTCGAAAAGCAACCGTCACATCAGCATCCTTACTGACAATGCACCCATGCTCTACACTCAGCAAGGGGAACTTTGACTCTAAGGTGGTTATCTTGCTTCTGTTTCTCATCATCTAGAGCTATTGAGTTGGTGAAAAAGCTGATAGACCGAACGGCGGTTCAAGAGATACCTCGGGTGTCTTCTTATAGCTCCTCGCTTCATCAATCCATATTGACCATACTTGCGATTCATGGCGAACGTTTGCCACACCACAACGGTGGCACCCACTACGCCTATGCCCAAGCAGATGATCTGACTGATGCCACAGAGATAGAGAATCACTACAAGGATGAAGATACCCAGTAACCCTCCTGCAAATAAGAAGAGGTAGTGAGCCTTCAATCCCTTGAACTCCACCGTCCGACCGACTCCTTTATTTACTTCCCAACTAGCCATTAGAGGAAGAAGCTACGCAGGATAGTAGCAGCTACGATGAGGAAGATACAAGCTCCGAACTAGCTTGCAGCTGTCTTGCTCGTATCGGGGTCTCCTGAGCTAAACTTATTGTACACCTTGACACCGCCTATCAAGCCCACCACTGCCCCAATGGCATAGATGAGCTTGGTGGCTGGGTCAAAATAGGAAGTGACCATCTTGGTCGCTTCGTTGATGCCCGCCATACCATTGCCTTGGGCAAAGGCTGTCGCACCTGTCATCATCAGGGTCAGGGCAAGCATCGCTAGGCGTTCCTTGCTAATCATTCGTCTGTTCATTGTCTGTCGTTATATCAAGTTGTTAAAGAATAATCTTGCTGTTCTATTGTTGGGTTACAAGTAGTAAGAGAGCGGTTTGTCTTCTTCACCCGCTTCTGCCTCTACTTGGGAAGGTGCGGGTCCCTCTTCTAGCTCTTCAGCTTTCCGCAGGACTGCAAAGAGATTGCGGTGAGCTTCCTCCACTTCTAGCGTATACTCTTTGAGTCGATCCATAAGCTCCGTTCCTCGTAAGGTGTGGAGCGTCTGGCACACCTCCTCTTCATTTTCATTAGTCAGTGAATCCTCTTGCTTACTCCATTGGCTAATACGTGATAAATCTCTTGCTAAGATGGCGGTCGGGGAGAGTTCAGGCATCGCCTCGCTGGCAATCTGTAACTCCTCCCGCAGGATACTCTCCTCATCTGGATCCTCCATCGTATAGGCAACTTGAATCTCGTTTTCTACCTCAGGGATAGTTTCGCTTTCCGCTTCTAAAGGATCTGTAGCGTCATCTCTTGGAGTTGACTTATCACTATCTAACTCTGCAAATGTAGCGGGATTATCGTCCGCTTTTTCAGACGAGGAACTCTTAGGAACCATAGGGAAAGATGAGGAAATAAAAGGCTTGCTCTTGCCGACTAATTCGTCTCTCACAAGCTCCTTACGCTCTTGATTGGAGTCTGCTTTTTCCGTCTTCTCTTTCTTGGCTGTAGCCTTTCTTGTAGGGTCTTGCTTAGAGCTGTTCAAGAGTCTCCGCCAATATGTGATGCCAAAGATCACCCACACAATCCCTAATAAGAGCAGTAAGCATCTTAATGTCTCTTCAATCATAGGTCAATAGTCTTATCTCGTCTCCGCTGAGAGGCGATTTGGTTTAATAGCTCCTGGTGCGTTTTCAAGTGATCCAATATGATGTTCTCAATATAGCTTGTGATGGAGGTCTCTACACGGAGATCACTCACCACATTTCGAAGTAGCTGTAGCACTTCGGTATGAATGCTGAAGCCAGACTTGTTGCGTCCGTCTCGTACAGATGTCAGGAAACGCTCTTCGTATGCTGCAAACTCTAGTGTCGATGAGCAACTCCTAGGATTAGGCTTCTTCTCATCCTTGTCCGAGAGCTTTCTTTTGGAGCTGTGACGTTGGGATGCTTGAGGAGAGGAGGTCGGAATAGAGGATGTTGTCTCCTCGGTCTCTGAGACGGCATTACACTCATCTTCAAGCGTTGGTTCTTCATCCAAATCTATCGGCTCATCAAAGTCTGGGATATTCTCTGCGGTACGCTTGGTGACCCCTATATTTGCCATCTCTCTCATCTTTGCTTGGAGCAATCGCTCTCGCTGTTCTTTCAGTGAGCTCATACGCTTGTACCTTTTTGTAGACCTAGTTTCTGCATCACCTCTTCGACCCATTCATCTACACCTGTCTGAGGGCGGAGCGTGGTAGCTGGAGGTAGGTAAGAGCAACGAAAGACTCCCTTGACACCCCCTTGAGCTAGCTCACGACTAAAGCGAACAGAATGGTAGATACGAGCGTCTAGGATCTTCAAGCCCTGCTCTTGGGCATGCTGACTGAACAGTTCGATGACCATAGTGCTGGCACTGCGATTTACTTTGTTCCAAAGCAAAAAGAGATCTTGGATTTGAGACTCTGCAAAGCCTACACCTAGCTCTTGGATCGTCTTGGCATAAGCCAAGCTTGATGCCAATGATTGCGGGTCAGCCTCTATGGGGGAGATGATATAGTCCATCATAATGGATAGCTCCATCATAGCACTGGTAGCTACATGACCTGGGAAGTCGAATATGACGAGTTGGGGAGCTATCGGTGCTTTACTCAAGTATTGCTCTGTATTGCTTATTGCCTGCTCTAGATTACTTCGGATAATCTGGTAAGACTTCTTCCCATATTGGGCAAGTCGCTCGTGGAGTGCCTTCCCTATATCTGGGGAGGTTCCAATAAGATCTCTGTCACGCTCTCTGAGCTTGAAAAATGACTCTTGCGTGCCATCGCAGTCCACTACGACAAGAGGGATATCCTTCTCGTAGTATAAAATAGATGCTAGCACTTCGGCTAGCGTACTCTTACCGACTCCTCCCTTTTGTGAAGCGAAGCCTAAGTAAAGCGGTCGGTTGTTTGTGTCCATATTGTTCTTTGGTTACTACTTGTGTTATAAGCCTATGGGGCGATTGTTTCACTCTAAATCTGACTCAAGAGTTAGTTCTTGACTCAACTCAAAATTGACTCAACTCAAAATTGACTCAACTCAAGAGTTAGGTCTTGACTCAGCTCAAAATTGACTTAGCTCAAGAGTTAGGTCTTGACTTAACTCAAAATTGACTCAGTTCAAGAGCTAGGTTTTGACTCAACTCAAAATTGACTTAGCTCAAGAGTTAGGTCTTGACTCAACTCAAAATTGACTTAGCTCATGACTGAGTTTGGTTGCAAAATAACTAGCTCTTAACCTAAGTCTCAACCTCTAGTGAAGTATGAGGAAAAGGAGTGAAATCATAGGAATGTCGTTTATAGTGAATTAGTTACAAGGTCGCTGTAACTTTGCAGGCAGATAGAAGTCGTGGAGCTTTTCTCCCCGAAGTAGACACCCCCGTGGGGTGGATACTTCATCGTATCACTTCTTGATATTGGCAAGGTGTGTCTTTGTCCGACAAACTCCGGTTCTGCCGACAAAGACCCTTGCCCCGAAGGGGAGAGAATTACTCCAAAGTCGTAATTAGATAAGGATAAAAACAATGAATGGAAAGATAGAGCGATGGGACAGATGGGATACCCGTCTTCCCAACCCGAAAGACCAGCAACGAGCGATTGAGTTGTTCCATAAATCAGGGGCGGAAACGAAGTCCGACTTCGTGCGAGCAAGGATATTGGGAGAGCATTTCAAGGTGATAACGGTAGATAAGTCTGCCGTGGAGTACTATCGTAAGCTCTCCGAGTTAACTGCCCAGATCCATAAGATAGGCGTGCTGTATAACCAAGCTGTACGAGCCATCAACAGCTATCATAGCGTGAAAACTGCTCAGATACTGCTTGAGAAGCTGGAGCAACTATCAGCTCAGATCATTGCTTTGCAGGAGCAGGCTATCTCTCTGACCATTGATTACCGCAAGTAATGATTGCCAAGATTTCAGCAACGGAGAACCTCGGGGGTGCACTCGGCTACAACTTCAAGAAGGTGAATAAAAAGGAAGCGACACTCTTATTGGCACATGGCTTGTACCAAAACAGAGCCAGCGAATATACGATGTCGGAGGTGCTTGCAGATATGCAGGCATTGATACCCGAAAAGTGTCGAACAAAGAAAACTGTCTTCCATTGCTCGCTCAATCCCCATCCAGACGAGAAGCTGTCCGATGAAACGCTCTCGCAGATAGCTAAGGAGTATATGGAGGCTTTGGGTTATGGCAAGCAACCCTACATTGTGTTCAAGCACAATGATATCGCCCGTGAGCATATACACATCGTATCGCTAAGGGTAGACGGTGATGGTCGAAAGATCAATGATAAGTTTGAAGGTAGACGAAGCAAGAAAATTACGGATGCGCTGGAGAAAAAGTACCATCTAATTCCCAGCACAGAGATTACAGATAAATCGCTACAAGAGCTCTCAAAGGTGGATATGGCAAAAGGAAATATCAAAGAGCAGGTAGCATCTATAGCTCGTTCTGTTCTGAAGCATTACCGCTTCTGTTCGCTGGGAGAACTCAATGCCATTCTTTCCCACTACAATCTTGCCGTGGAAGAAGTCAAAACAGAGTTTCGAGGGAAGAAGTACGATGGCCTGGTCTATGTACCGACTGATGATAAAGGCGATAAGGTCAGTACACCCATCCATGCCTCGGAGATCGGTCGTGGTGTGGGCTATACAGCCGTGCAGAATAGGATGCAACAATCTAAGCAAGCTATCAAGCCTCTGATACCAGCCGTAAGGGAGAAAGTCTTACAAGTAATGCGTACTTCTCCCCAGACAGAGGAAGCGCTGCGACATCGATTGGAGGAGCAAGGCTTGCGAACGGTTATCCGAAAGAATGAGAGCGGGCGCATCTATGGTATTACGTTCATAGACGATGCGAATGGCATTGCACTCAATGGCTCCCGACTAGGCAAGGGGTACTCGGCCAATACATTTAATGCCTACCTCTCCAACCCGACCTACAATCCATTTATGGATGAGACATTGTATGGTATTTCTTCTTCTCAATTGAAAGAAGCCCCAACTGTTCAACCGTTACAGTCAGATGCGGGCGAGGGAGACAACCTTGTCGATGAGCTGGTAGATGATATTGTCGGTGACCTCCCACTCGGTAGTAGCAACGATGATTGGAAAGAGGCGGCTTGGCAACGCAAGCTCCGCAGACAGAGCAAGGTTCATCTCAGACGAAGGAAGAGGTAAGTCAAGGCAGGGTATGATAAAGAGGAGGGCATCGCACTCTTCATGGAGGAAATCGAAAATAGAGACGGGGAAAAGAATAAATCTCCATGGAAGGACAGAGTGATAGTTCGGAAGAATGAAATCAAACTTCGGAAGAATGAAATGAAACTTCCGAGGAAATAGATCGCCCCTCCGTGGAAAATAGAAAATGGTCACGTAGGTATCTACTGTTTTCTCCGTGAAGATACAGTTCGGTGAAAAAGAAAAGCAGAGAAGCCTACGCATTTGACTTTGAAGAAACAGTGATTAGACAACGATTAAACAACAGATAACTATGGCACAAGAAGATGATTTGAGAGCATTGGGCAAGATTATGGACTTTATGAGAGGGATCTCTGTACTATTCCTGCTCATCAACTGCTACTGGTTTTGCTATGAAGCATTCCACACTTGGGGCTTGACGCTCTCGGTACTAGATAAAATTCTGATGAACTTTCAACGTACAGCAGGGCTCTTCTCCTCGATTCTCTGGACGAAGCTCTTTTGTGTGCTGTTCCTTGCTCTTTCTTGCTTAGGAACTCGTGGGGTTAAGGAAGAGAAGATTACTTGGGCTAAGATTTGGACTGTTTTAGCCATTGGGTTTGTACTCTTCTTCCTCAATTGGTGGCTTCTGGCACTTCCGATTGGAGTCGTTGGTGCAGCTTCGCTCTACATCTTCACGCTCTCTGTGGGCTATATCTGCCTGCTGATGGCTGGCGTATGGATGAGTCGCCTGCTGAAAAACAACCTTATGGACGATGTGTTCAATACGGAGAACGAGAGCTTCATGCAGGAGACAAGACTGATGGAAAACGAATACTCGATCAATCTCCCTACACGTTTTTACTATAAGAAGAAGTGGAATAACGGTTGGATTAACGTGGTCAATCCCTTCCGTGCCTCGATGGTGCTCGGTACACCGGGATCGGGTAAGTCCTACGCCATCGTGAACAATTACATCAAGCAGCAGATAGAGAAAGGCTTTGCAATGTACATCTATGACTACAAGTTCCCAGACCTATCGGAGATTGCTTACAATCACTTACGAAATCACCTTGATGCTTATGAGGTGAAGCCCCAATTCTATGTGATTAACTTTGATGACCCACGTAAGAGTCATCGTTGCAATCCGATTAACCCTGCTTTTATGAGCGACATCTCCGATGCGTACGAATCGGCACATACGATTATGCTTAATCTCAACCGAACGTGGATACAGAAGCAGGGGGACTTCTTTGTGGAGTCTCCAATTATCTTGCTTGCAGCTATCATTTGGTTTCTCAAAATCTATGAGGGTGGAAAATACTGCACCTTTCCACATGCTATTGAATTCCTCAATCGTCCCTACGCTCAAATATTCCCTATTCTGACTTCATATGACGAGCTTGCTAACTATCTCTCTCCCTTTCTCGATGCTTGGGAGGGTGGAGCTCAAGATCAGTTACAGGGGCAGATAGCATCAGCGAAGATTCCTTTGTCAAGAATGATTTCTCCCGCCTTATATTGGGTGATGACGGGCGATGACTTCTCTCTAGACATCAATAACCCAAATGAGCCTAAAGTGCTAGTGGTAGGGAACAACCCCGACCGACAGAACATATATTCGGCTGCGCTCGGCCTCTACAATAGTCGCATTGTGAAGCTTATCAATAAGAAGCATCAACTTAAAAGCTCCGTGATTATAGATGAGCTACCGACCATTTACTTTCGTGGTCTAGATAACCTGATAGCCACAGCCAGAAGTAACAAGGTCGCTGTGTGTCTAGGCTTTCAGGACTTCTCGCAGCTGACCCGAGACTATGGCGATAAGGAGAGTAAGGTGATACAGAACACCGTGGGTAATGTTTTTAGCGGACAGGTAGTTGGTGAAACGGCTAAGACGCTTTCCGAGCGTTTTGGCAAAGTGCTTCAGCAACGGCAGTCCATGACCATCAACCGTAACGACAAGTCCACATCTATATCTACGCAGATGGATAGCTTGATTCCTGCAAGTAAGATTAGTAACCTTACACAAGGTATGTTCGTTGGGGCTGTTTCAGACAATTTCGATGAACGCATCGATCAGAAAATATTCCACGCTGAGATCGTTGTGGATATTGCCAAAGTTTCTGCTGAAACGAAAGCATATCAGCCTATCCCCATCATAGCGGACTTCACAAACGAAAATGGCTCCGATAGTCTGCGGGAGACTATTGAAGCCAATTATCGCCAAGTCAAGCAAGAGGTGCTATCCCTCGTAGACTCTGAGACTGCTCGTATCAAGACCGACCCTGCACTTGCTCACCTCATCAAAGAGTGATTCGTAAAGATAGATGCCAATGCCTTCAAGGTTGCTATTGGAGAGATTACGAGAGGAATGAACTAGTTGGAAGTATTAATAAACATTCATCTCGCAGTTCTATCGTGTCATAAATAACAAGAAAGCTGATCGGAAAATCCCTATTTTTAGGTATTGTGTGTCCTGGAAAACTTTGCGAACTTTGCTCGCAGAAGATAGGATAAAGTTGTTATTATGCAGACGACAAAGGAACATACACGCAGACTATTGCAAGATACAGCTCGAGAAGCGTTTCTAAGGAAGGGCTTCAAGGCGGTGTCTATGCGTGAGATTTCTAGGCTGTCTGGTGTTGGGCTAAGCAACATATACAATTATTATCCTTGCAAGGATGATTTGCTGGCAATCGTCTTGCGTCCAGTTTTGGAGGCGATGACTAACATGCTGGAAAACCACAATTGTGATAATAACCTTTCACTTGAGATCTTTACCTCAGAAGAGTATCACCGTCAATCTATGCAAGATGTAATGGGTGTGATTACTCGTTATCGCAAGGAGTTCAGGTTGCTATTTCTCGATACTCGAGATACACGATTTGAAGACTTTTGGGAGCGATGGATTGATAAAAGCACGATAACCGGAATCGAGTATTTAGAAAGGATGAAAGAATTATATCCGGGGCTAGATACTAATGTTTCCCCTTTTTTCATACACTTCATCAGCTCTTGGTGGATCAGTATGGTGAGAGAGATTGTATTGCACGAGGAGCTCTCCTCCGAGGATATCGAATGCTTTATCGGTGAATACATCCACTTCAGTACAGGTGGGTGGAAGCGACTTATGAAGGTAGATCATCAGAGCGGATTGTGAGCATTACAGATATTACTAGCAATGAAAGAATTACTCTTTGAAGAGGGCGTTGATGGGCTTTCTCACTTTGATGCTGATAAGTGTGGGCAAAGCCGTGGCAATGTCTATTGCACTAAAGTTTGGGGCGAGTGGTCAATGACAATAAAGAATGAAATCAATGATACAAACTATCCAAATACAAAGTAGCGGAGGAATTTATTCTGGAGTTCTGCAGTATAAGAGATTTCATTTTAGGAAATCATCCTATCGAGCGAGTCGCCTACAGAGGCGGCTCGCTTTGTTTTTGAACAAAACGTCTTCCCGTTCTCTTTTGGACTATTGCCACTTAGGAGTAAAGACACTTCAAGATCAATATAACATGAAACGATATGAAAATAGAAAGAATTAACAATTGGTTTGCCTTATGCGGCAAAAGAATGATGCGTAATCGCTGGGTAGTGCTAGGAGGGTTTATCCTGATCCTTGCCATTGGCGTATCGGGACTTAGGTACTTCAAGGTAAGTGCCTCATGGGAAGACTACTTTCTCGAAGACGACCCGATGCTTGTCAAGACCGAAGAATTCAAGGAGATATTCGGGAATGACAACTTCGCAGCCGTGCTGACTAGGTGTGACAATTCGTTTACGAAAGACAATCTGGAGCTGATCCGTGAACTAACGAACGAGATGGTGGACAGCCTTTCGTACGCCGACAAAATAACCTCTCTTACTGACATCGAGTTTATGATGGGAGGCGAAGATGGTATCGCCATTGAGCAGATAGTTCCCGATACGATCCCTACGGATCCCAAGCAATTGGAAGAGATTCGTCGCAAGGCTTATATGAAACCTCACGTAGCAGAGCGATTAATTTCCAAAGATGGGACGCTTTCGTGGATTATACTCAAGCTACGTACTTTTCCCGAAGACTCTGTTTGGAATAAGGGGAAGAACCCTGTTTCACCCGAGGTCCTTACGGGCAATGAACTAGATCATATTATCACCAAGGACAAGTACAAGGCACTTCATCCCAAAGGAACTGGGCTACCCTATGTGACAGCGATGAAAATGAAATGGATTGGGACGGAAATGCCACGTGTAATGGGTATCGCAGCCCTCGTCTCCATTCTTATTCTCCTACTGGTGACACGTTCATTTAGAGGGGTCGTCGTCCCTCTTCTCACCGCTATCAGCTCCATCATCGTGGTGTATGGGGTACTGGGATATGTTGGTATGACCATAGACAGCGGTATGGTAATGATCCCTATGTTGCTGGTCTTTGCCGTTTCCATTGCATACAATATTCACGTATACACCTATTTCAAGCGTAGGTTCCTCATTCATGGAATAAGGAAACAAGCCGTAGAGGAAACGGTAGGGGAAATGGGGTGGCCAGTGCTTTTCAGTGCACTCACCACTTTCGCTTCCTTGCTTTCATTCCTCGCCATTCCTATGCAGCCGATGCGTTTTATCGGAATAGCCTCCTCTTCGTGTGTGATGCTGTCATTTCTTTTCTCCATCACCTTGATGCCCATTCTCCTCAGTTTTGGCAAGGACGGAAAACCTCACCCCAAGGTGCAGGAGACTGGTGGAAGGTGGATGGATCAGAAGCTAGAAAGCTTAGGTAAGAGTGTACTCAGGCATGGCACTTTGATACTATGGCTCACTGGGATCATCTCTGTGGTTCTTATCTACCAATTCACCAAAATAGAGACAGCTTTTGATGTAGAGCGAACGATGGGACGAAAGATTGATTACGTTAACAACCTATTGGAGGTAGGGGAAAGCGAACTTGGGTCTGTTTATACCTACGATGTAATGATTGACTTCCCAGAAGATGGATTGGCAAAGTCTCCAGCAATGCTACTGCGATTGGACTCCCTTGCACAGCATGCTGGTGGGTATAAGTTGACCAAACGAACGACCTCGGTATTGAATATACTCAAAGACCTAAATCAAACGCTCCATGACGGTAATCCTTCTTATTATACCATTCCCCATAACCCTGATGAGGTTGCACAGCTGTTGCTCCTTTACGAAAATGCGGGAGGTAGTGAAGCAGAGTATTGGATAGATTACGACTACCGCCGTCTTCGCCTGATGGTGGAGATGAACTCATACGATTCTGGGGAAACGGAGCGAGAGTTGAACGATATAATTGCTTACGCACAGAAGCTCTTCCCCAATGCAGCGGTCACTACCGTTGGAAGTATCCCACAGTTTACCGTAATGATGCAGTATATCGCACGCGGGCAAATGGTTTCGTTCGCCATTTCTCTCCTTATTATAGGTATACTGATGATGATCGTTTTTGGCAGTGTACGCATAGGGCTTGTCGGTTTAATCCCCAATATCACCCCGGCACTGGTCGTTGGAGGACTAATGGGGTGGCTGGGCTATCCATTGGATATGATGACGGCCACTATTATGCCGATGATCCTCGGCTTAGCTGTGGACGATACCATACACTTCATCAATCATAGTCATCTTGAGTTTGACCGTAAGGGCAATTATAGGAATGCTATCCTTCGTTCATTCCACACTATTGGCACTCCAATCGTCTTAACAAGCGTAGTAATCTGTGCCAATTTCGCTGTATACACCACATCAGAGGGACTCTCCTTTGTACATATGGGCATACTATCTGTGCTAGGAATCTTGTCGGCACTGCTTGCTGACCTCTTTGTGACGCCTATACTCATCCAGAAGTTCCGTCTGTTTGGCAAGGAGACGAACACTATTGAAAGACCAAAAGAACAAACAAACATAATTGAATCATAATGAGTAATACAAACAAACAGAAGAAGCCGTCGGTATTGAAGCGATCACTCCACTACGCAGGTAAGAAAAGGTATATGCTTCCGCTGGCGATGGTTTTCTCGGCCCTCTCGGGTATTTTGGTGCTGATGCCTATGGTCTATATCCATAAGATTGTCAGCGGGATTATCTTGAGTGGTAGTGTCGATGGGGGAGCCATACGATACTACGCCATTCTGGCAGCGAGTTTTGCTGCAACAGGAATGCTACTCTATTTCTGTGCATTGATGGTATCCCACCTCTTCGCTTTTGAGGTAGAGGCCAACATCATCAAACTCAGCGTGAAGAAGATGATGGCGAAACCTTTGGGCTTCTTTGCCAATCGTGAAAGTGGCAATCTCCGCAAGACGATTGTCGATGGGGCTGGAGAGACCCACACGATGCTGGCACATCAGTTGCCCGATCTCGCTATGACGATTGTTTCGCCCATCGTGCTATTGGTCTTCTTCTTCCTTTTCGACTGGCGGCTTGGTCTAGTGAGCCTTGTTCCGATGGTCATAACCGTTCTATTGATGGCGACTATGGCGACCCCAAAGAGCAAGAAGTTGCGGGAAGAGTATTACGAGGGACTTGCCAATCTTTCTGCCGAATCGGTAGAATATGTGCGTGGCATCCCAGTCGTAAAGACCTTTGCCCAGAGCGTGGAGAGCTTCGATCGTTTCTACTCACTCATCGTAAAGCTGAAAGATTTCGTGGTGCGGTGGAGCATGGGGTTCAAGAATAAGATGTCGCTGTACGAAGCCATTTCAAGCTCTACGGCATTCTTCTTGGTGCCTGTTGCCATTATGATGATCACCTCGGGAGCTGATATGCGAGAGGTGCTGGGCAATTCCGTTATCTATCTATTAATAGGACCTGTGTTCGGTGTCTTTATGATGCGAAGTGCCTCCATGCAAAACTTCATCTACTTCGCAGAGTTGGCGTTGGATAAGATTGACACAGCTTTGGATTATGAAGACCTCACTTACGGCGAAGCAACAGCTGTTGGAGAGGGCTTGGAGTTCAGAAACGTCTCCTTTTCATATGGGAAAGACAAAGTACTGGACAATGTATCGTTTAAGGTGAACAAAGGTGAGACTGTTGCCCTGGTGGGAGCTTCAGGAGGAGGTAAGACCACCGTGGCACGTTTGGCAGCTCGCTTCTACGATGCCGATGAGGGCGACATCTTCATTGGAGGTACTAGTATCAAGGAGTATAAGAAAGAGGCCTTGAGCCAAAAAGTAGCTTTTGTATTCCAAATGTCTAAGCTCTTTAAGATGAGCCTAAGGGAGAACTTATTGCTAGGTAACCCCAACGCCAGCGATGAGGAGATAGAGCAAGCTCTCGTCAGAGCTGGAGCCAAAGAGATTGTCGATAATCTAGAAAAGGGCTTGGATACCGTATACGGCACTAAGGGCACCTATTTTTCAGGTGGCGAGATCCAACGCCTTTCCATCGCAAGGGCTTTCCTGAAGAATGCCGACTTCGTGATACTTGATGAGGCAACCGCTTTTGCAGATCCCGAGAACGAGCATATCATTCAAGCCTCGTTCAAGGAGCTATCAAAGGACAAAACCACGCTGATGATTGCGCATAGGCTCTCCACGGTGATCAATTCCGATAGAATCCTAGTAATGGAGAATGGCAAAATCGTGGAAAGTGGTACGCATAACGAATTATTAACCCTAGGCGGTGTCTACAAAAAGCTGTGGAGCGAGTATCAAAAAGCCGTCAATTGGAGAATAGGAGGAGACTATGAAAATGAATAAGTTCTTTAAGCAAAAATACGCCATGTCGAAGCAGGGTGCGAAGAACCTGCAGAAGTCTATCTTCTCGCATACCATCCTAAATCTGACCAAGATGTTTCCGCCCATTATCGGATTTGTCTTTTTATTCCAATATTTGGGCAGTTTGGAGGGTATTCCTGCACCAGTAGAGCTGACCCTTGTAGACTATATCGTCATAATCTTAGTGATGCTGTTGGTGATGTTTTTTGTGGCAAGGTGGGATTACGTACGCCTTTACGACAATGTCTATAATGAAAGTGCCAACTCTCGCATCGATATAGCCAACCGTCTGAAGAAACTGCCTCTCTCATATTTCGGCAAGCGTGATGTATCCGACCTCTCGGCGACGATGATGAGCGACCTGAATCTCTATGAGCAAATATTCTCACACTCCGTGCCGCATATCTATGCCACATCCATTTCTACGGTGATTATATCTGTAATGATACTCGCTTATAATTGGCAGCTCGGATTGGCGGCATTGTGGGTCATCCCCGTCTCGCTACTACTCTTTTCACTTTCCAAGAAGAAACAACGGAATGATGTGAATGCCTATGTGAAGACCAGTCGTGACATGCTTGACGGCTTACAAGAGCAGATTGACCAGATACAGGAGATTAAGTCCTATAATCTAGAAGAGCGGACACTGAACGAGTTCTACCACAAGATAGACGGTAATACTAGGAATAAGGTAAAGATGGAACTCTCCGCTGGTATTGCCACCGCACTGGCTGGTATGCTGATGAAGCTCGGAATCGTCTCGGTGGCGATTGTCGGTGCCAACATGCTGATTGCCGGACAAATCAATATTCTGGTTTATATCGCCTACCTCATCCTCACGGCAAGCATCTACGTGCCTATAGAGGGCATTCTGTCCTTTATGGCTATGATCGTGACACTCGATGGTGTGGTGGCACGTATCAAGGAGATCAAGACTATGCCTATTCAGGAGGGCAAACAAGAGATGAACCCTAGGGATTATAGTATAGATTTCAAAGATGTAGTATTCGGCTACGAGGATTATACCGTCATCAATGGCGTGAGCTTCACTGCGAAACAAGGCGAGGTGACAGCATTGATTGGGGCTTCTGGAAGTGGCAAGACCACGCTGACCAAGTTGGCCGCTCGCTTTTGGGACATACAGCAGGGCAAAATCCTGCTCGGTGGCGAGGACATTAGTCAAATAGACCCCGAAACACTGCTCAAGAACTACGCCATTGTCTTTCAGGATGTAGTGCTATTCAATGCCAGTATCAAAGACAACATTCGTATCGGCAAGAAAGGAGCGACGGACGAGGAAGTGACTCGTGTCGCCAAAATTGCCCGCTGTGATGAGTTTATTGATCGTATGCCTGATGGTATTGATACCGTCATCGGGGAAAACGGCGAGCGACTTTCTGGTGGCGAACGTCAGCGGATCTCCATCGCCAGAGCTCTCCTAAAAGATGCACCCATCATCCTGATGGACGAAGCCACGGCCTCGCTAGATGTGGAAAATGAAAGCCTAATACAAGAGGCTTTGTCGGAGCTGATCAAGGAGAAGACAGTCATTGTTATCGCTCACCGCATGCGTACCATTCGTGGAGCCGATAAGATCGTGTTGCTCCATCAAGGTAAGATTGAAGCAATGGGTACGGATGCAGAGTTGCGGGTGCAATCGGCTACTTACAGGAAGATGCTTGAAAAGTCAATGGGATAAATCAACAACAAAATACCAATCATGATGAAAAGAATTATTTTAGCAAGTTTGGTGGTATTGGCTTTTGCCGCCACTGCAATGGCTCAGACGGGCAGAGAGATTGCCCAAAAAGTAAAAGACCGTCCCGATGGCGATACCCGTCAATCGGAATTGGTCATGAAACTGATCAATAAGCGTGGGGCGGTACGCGAGCGGAAGCTTATCTCTTACTCCATAGACGTGGGAGCGGGGAAAAAAGACCGTAAGAGTATCATGTTCTTCCTATATCCCGGAGATGTAAAAGGGACAGGCTTTCTCACTTGGGATTACGACAATCCTAATAAAGACGATGACAGATGGCTCTACTTGCCCGCGATGAAGAAAACCCGCCGCATCAGTGGCTCTTCTGCCAAGCAGGATTACTTTATGGGCAGTGACTTCACCTATGATGATATGGGCAGTCGCAATGTAGACGAAGACTCCCACCAGTTGCTGGGCGAAGAGACTATTGGCGGACACAAGTGCTGGAAGCTGGAATACACGCCTAAAGACAAACGTGAGATCTACTCTAGAAAGGTGGCGTGGATTCGTCAAGACTGCCTTATCGCCGTTAAGGTGGAGTACTACGACAAGATGGGGAAGCTACACCGTCGCCTTGAATTGTCGGACATTGTGAAGGTTTCTGGTTTTTGGATTGCAAAAAAACTGCATATGACCAATGTTCAGACTAATCATCAGACGATTCTTGAGGTTAAGGATCCCAAGTTCAATACCCCTATGAACGAGGCTCAATTCAGTGTAAGCACCTTGGAAAAAGGCCGATTCTAATGACAGATACAACTAGTCATTCAGCAAAATTCTTGTTGCTGTTTATTCTCTTCTTGCCCCTGCATATCGCATGGGGTCAAGAAGAGGTGGCTTCATCGTGGCAAGTCAAAGGATTTGTGGATACCTATCATGCCGTCCGATCCGAAAAACCGAACAACTTTATGTCTTCGCGCACGAGAATAAGGGGAGAGATAGGTAAAAGTTTTGAAGGCTCTTCGCTTTTTGTCTCATTCAACGCAACTTACAATGCATTATTAAAAGAGCGTACAGGTTTTGAACTGCGGGAAGCGTATCTTGACCATAGAGATGACCATTGGGGCTTTCGCCTTGGGCGACAATTGGTCATTTGGGGGGCGGCAGACGGTGTGCGTATTACCGACTTGGTCTCTCCTATGGATATGACAGAGTTCTTGGCACAAGACTATGATGACATTCGGATGCCAGTCAATGCTCTACGCCTTTTCGTTTTTAACGATAAAATGAAATTGGAACTGCTTGCCGTGCCAACCTTTGAAGGGTATAAACTACCTACCGACGCAATAAATCCATGGTGCATTTTACCCAAAGATAGCCCACTGCCTATTGCCTGGGAAGAAAATGGGAGCCACCCCAGTCTTCATTTTGCCAATATCGAGTATGGCGGAAAGCTCTCTTTTACCTTGCCCGGAGTGGACTTTTCGCTCTCCGCATTGCATACGTGGAACAAGATGCCCGTGTTTACATATCGCCCTACAGATACCCACATTGTCGTTTCTCCGCAATACTACCGAATGGGATTTTTCGGAGGAGACATATCCAAGCCTCTAGGGCAACTGGTATTACGAGGAGAAGCAGCCTTCAATGTGGGGAAGCATTTCAGCTATAGACCTGATGCGTCCGATCAGCAACAAAAAGGCTTTAACACTGTGAATTATCTCGTGGGTATCGATTGGTATGCCCCCAAAGATTGGGTGGTGATGGCACAGTTTTCCTCTGAAAGCATCCTAAAGTACGAAGACCAGATTGCACAGCCTTGTCACAATTCACTCCTTACGCTCAATGTGTCGAAAAAGCTGTTGGATAACACTCTACAACTCTCCAACTTCACCTATTTCGACCTCAATCATAAAGGTTGGTTTAGTCGGTTTACTGCCGCCTACTCTCTGAATGACTTCATTCAGCTCTCTCTCGGGTATGATTGGTTTGGAGGCGATGAAGGTATGTTCAGCACGTACAAAAACAATTCAGAAGTATGGGCGAAGGCAAAATATAGCTTTTAATCGAATGTAATGAGCAAAGCAAACGACACCAGCTGAATAGCACAACAATAGAAACGCAACCCCACTCAGGGTATGTTCGTTGGAGCTGTCTCTGACAATTTCGATGAACGCATCGATCAGAAAATCTTCCACGCAGAAATCGTGGTGGATGTTGCCAAGGTCTCTGCTGAAACGAAAGCTTACCAGCCTATCCCCATCATAGCGGACTTTACAAACGGAAATGGCTCCGACAGTCTGCGTGAGGCTATTGAAGCCAATTATCGCCAAGTCAAACAAGAGGTGCTATCCCTCGTAGATAGAGAGATTGAGAGAATTAAGAACGATTCGCAACTGAAATCTCTTTTGAAGTTGGACTAGCTTCAAGCAAGTGCAATAATTCTGCCAACTCTTTGTTTTTCTCAACTTCGAGTACAGACTTGATCTCAACAACAAACTCTGTCGCATAGTCTCTACTAGCATGCTGTATTATTTCTACAACTTGTGAGGTGTTACTTGTGATAATAGATAGTGTTAATTCGTTTTTTAGAAGTGAAGTTGGTAAAAGAGTCCTTACAGATTCAGGAGTGTCTATAAGACATGCTTTGTTGATAATGTTGTGGCCATAACGAACAAAAAGTTGTTCTGTTATATTTTCACCTGAGCTAGCATACATATCTCGAATGTTTTTATAGACAGAAGACCAATCTTTGCCTTGACTCTCAAAGCACTCTACCAAACTTTGATAAACATCATCTTCAACTATGCGACTTTGATCCTTAAACTCATTCGTTATGGTAGCCTTAAAAGCTTCATAAGCTTTTGGTATGTTTGAACGAGTTGTAATTAGCAGTTGATATTGCGTGTTTTTTCTCTTGAAATTATCCTCCCAATCAGCGCTTTCTATTTTTTGCATATAGTTGATTGCCGTGCTGTTGCAATGATACACTATACCAATGTTATTCATGTCTCTAGTTTCGTCAAAGAAAGCAATAGGTACATTTGAAATATTCTCTATCGTTATCTTGTTTTCATAGTCGTCTTTCCAACGGCTCCAGTCTTGAAGCAAGTCAAGCAGTTTAATCTTAAGTGTCTTAACAAAGAAACTGTACGTTGGAAGAAGAGCGTCTATTGGCAATGAATTTTCTTCTTTTCCTAGTTTGTTTGAAATCATATACTGCACTACCTGACAATACATAGGATATTGGGCCATTGTTTCGCACCCTAATAACAGCATTCCATAAGATATAAACGACTCAATATGATTAACGATTGTTTTTATTGTTTGCTCATTAGCACTTTCGCTAAGTAAATCAAACTCACTTCCAGTGTACGACCCCCCTTTAGCCATTCGTATTGAAACTAAATAGTAATAGAAAGGCCCCTCTTTCTCACACTCAGAAAACCAATTATCAATGTTGTTGTCACTAGGCAGTGTGGGTGGTATGCTTTCTAACTCAACCCATCTATTAAGTAGAGTTTCGGCTTCATCAGATACTTCGACTTCTGTGATTTGACTTTGTAATAGTTTTTGGTATTTAGGAAGTTCGTGCTTTAGATATGGAACGGCCACTAAGGTGTTTAACCTTTCAACAGGAAGTTTAGATAGGTAATCGTCCACTTTGTCTTCAGGGCATTCTATTAAGTATTTTGAGTGCTCTTCTTTTGCTTTTTCTATAAAATCGATATAGCATTCAGGGTGCGTATAGGTTTTTCTGAGGAGGTTAAACGGATTTAGATAGTCAAATTCTCTTAGCTTATCGCTAAGATTTGCAACGCTATCATACAGCTTTACGGCATCGACTAGACAAGAGCCTTGTATTTTCAGCTCTTTATCTCCATCTTCTTGTATCAACACATCACTATAAAGGTGTTTTATCATCATTTTTAGATGAGTGAGAGCTTTATTCTTTGATGTGTGCTTCAGCAATTCTATTTGATAATCTTTGAGGCTTATACCGTCTTTACCTGCCTGAGTTTTCATAAGTAGTTGGTCCCAAAATTTGACCTCAATTGTTAGTCCCGATTGCGTCAGAGCATTTGTAGCATACTGAGGGTTATTTACTTTTGCAATGGCATTTTCTAATAAGTCATTGAGAAGAGTGCTATCCTCGAGCTTGAGAAGTAAATCGCTTTTCCCACTATCTAATTCTCTTCTTAATTGATCTGTGTAAATTAATTCAAGAGCTTCTTCTGTTGGCAACTGAAAATAAAGAGCTGAAAGAAATTTTGATGTCTCTTCATTTCGATACTTATAGGCAAGAGGGGCGCAGAATTTAAGATTTAAGAGTTCGTCATAGGGATTTTGTTGAATTGAATACTTGCCTACAACATAAAGAGCAATATATTCGTCTGGCACATTAAACGACTGATTGTTTTTTAATGTGATACACTCATTGATGAAAGAGATAATTTTACGAGGTGACTTCGACTCTGTCATCAAATCATATATTTGTGTAATAGAACTTTCTTGGGAGAGTTCTTCTCCTACAGCCTCTTTCCACATTGAGCTTAAATATCCTTTCCAGTTGCTCATTGTTGGAGGAGCAACACGATAAACCACATCGAATGTTTTATTGATAAAATCATTGCCGTAAAATGTTTTCATTTCATCTTCTGTGTCTAAGGCTATGGTCTCAGGATAAAAGGCAACAAGAATGTGTTTTCGATCAAAGGGAACTATTACTTGAATATTATTGTATTTGACCTCCGCAAAAAAGCTATGAATAGCTGCCCAAAATTCTTGAACTTTATGCGATGGAAGTCTATCCATATTGTCAAATACAATAACAAGCTTATTTTGTAAATCCTCATCTAACTCTTTCATCCAATCCTTAAACTGTTTAGATGAAGGTTCTGCAGCAAATTCCTCTTCATAGGTCGTGTTTTCCTTAGTTTTCTCCTTGTAAAGAGAAACCAGCTCCTCCAATAGTAGTTCCCAACTTCTATTTCTTGTTTTACAAAATCGAACGACAATGTAAACAAGTGTAATGAGTAGTGGAATAGCCGTGAATACTGGTTTTATGAACCAATAGGTTGATGCCGGCAGAGAATCAGCTATTGAAGAGAAAATGGGTGTTAATATAATGGCTAATGTAATAACAAGTATCCCTACACTAACTTTTGGGATGTCTGTAGTTCGAACTTCCCTTTTTTTGGAGAGAAGGCTCTTTAACTTTGTTTTCCAAACATCTTTCTTTCTTCCCTTCAATGCTTGAGAAGCTTGCTCATTATTGCAGATGTAATAAGTAAGTTCCTCTAAAATTGACCGCCTTGTCAAGTCATCTTGATGTCCCCAGGCATCATACGTAAAAAAGAGAGGGGAGTTTTCTCTCATTTCTTTTTGAACTAAAGAAATGAGATTGGATTTCCCTGTTCCCCAGCCCCCTTCTAGACCTATCATAAGAGAGCTTTTGGCTTCTATTAAAAGATTTGCTATTTGCTTGGCAGTGGATTCGTGTGCTTTACCTGCAAATAAATCTTTCCCGCATGGCTCATTTGATATAAATTTGAATTGTGCCATAATTACCTCTTTTTTTTGACCAGTGTTGAGTCAGCTGTAGACTTAAACTGTGATATCTTATTTTTCAACAATTTAGTAGCCATATGTTTTCCAATAGTCTTCCCATCTAGTACGACAAATGTACTCATTTTAGGTCAGATAATCTTGAAGTTGAAATGTTTGGGCGAATTTTCTTTTTCATCACTTCCTTTCCTTATAATTCCCTGGGACTTAGAAGAGGTCATTTTAGCCTATATATTTGCTGTCTGAAAGGTATTATTCAAATCAAACAGAGTGATTTATGGAAGCAAATAGCAATGACAACTACGTGCTGGTCTTAGAGGATCGCACCGAGGTAAAGAACCAGCATGAAGCGGGAAAACTCACCATCGTTTCGGGGATTGATGATAAGGGCAAGCTCAAAACGACTGAGCCTCTTGAAGCCAACCAAGCAGCCTTTTTGAGGTTCAATAGCAAGGATGGACTGCTGAAGAACTTCATGACCAACTTCCTCAAGCAGTTCAATAACCCCTCCCATTTCGGGCTATACAAGGTGTTGGCGAGCAATGTGGAGCAAGGCGTAGATAACCTGCGTACTCTGCTTCAAAGCCGAGAGACTCCCGAAAGCAGACAGCAGTTGGCAGAGGTTGGTGTACCCTTTGAAGACTATCTGCCACAGCAGAAGAAGAGTACAGCCATTGATGCAGACAAGGTAGACTGGAAGATGCTCGACAGTCTCGGACTCTCCCGTGAGCGGTTAGAGCAGAGTGGTGAGCTAGAGAAGATGCTCAACTGGCAGAAGAGCAATCTCGTGACCATAGCCATCCCCATAGGAGATACAACTATCTACACAGAGGCTCGCCTTGCCTTCCGCACAGATAATGAGGGTAATATCGGGTTAGCCATACACGCTATGCGTAAAGAACCACAGCTCGATTATCCCTATATGGGCTACAAGTTCTCCCCCGAAGAGAAGGAGCAACTACTCGCGACAGGTAATCTCGGCAAAACCATTGAAGTAACACCCAAGAGCGGTGAACCTTTTGCAGCCTACGTCTCCATCGACCCACAGACCAATGAGATTATCGCCTTGCGTGCCGACCGTGTAAGCATTCCTCAAGAGATCAAAGGCGTCACGCTCTCTGATCAGCAATACAAAGATCTAGTGGAGGGCAAAGCGGTGAAAGTAGAAGGAATGACCGCTAAGAGTGGCAAATCCTTCGATGCTACGCTTCAGGTCAATGCAGAGAAGAAAGGTATTGAGTTCATCTTCGGAGAGAACAAGAGTCTCAAAGAGCCTCAGGAACAGCGACAAGATCGTCAACAAGGCAAGGCACCCCGCAAGCTTTGTGGTCTAGAGTTGTCAGAGAAGCAACAAGAAGCCTTAGACAACGGTCGCACACTTTACCTCAAAAATATGATCGATAAAGAGGGGCAACCCTTCAATGCCTATGTCCGTATGGACAAAGAGCAAAACCGCCCACGCTTCTACAAATGGAACCCTGACAAGAAGCAAGGAACGGGTAAGGTCGAAGCCGTGGCGGAAGAACACAAGACGCAAGTAGCCGTGAATAACCACGGCAAAACCAACGAAGCTACCAAGCAGGTGAAAGAGCCTCTGAAAAAGGGGCAAACAGCACCCACTGCTGAACAAAAGCAGAAGCAGGACGAGAACAAGCAGAAGAAGTCTCGAGGACGTAAGATGTAACCCATAATCTATTCAAAGACTATGACAACATGTATTATTGCTGAGAAGCCCTCGGTAGCGAGAGATATTGCCCGCATTGTCGGAGCAACCAGCAAGCAAGACGGTTATTTAGCAGGAAATGGTTACCTCGTCACGTGGGCTATGGGACACCTCATTACACTTGCCATGCCCGAAGCCTACGGCTATTCTAACTACAAAGCAGAAGAGTTGCCCATTTGCCCCAATCCCTTCCAGCTCATTGTCCGACAAGTTCGTAAGGACAAAGAGTACCACGAAGACCCGGCAGCACTCAAGCAACTGAAGGCAATAGGCTCCTGCTTTAATCAGGCAGATCGTATTATTGTGGCAACAGATGCCGGAAGAGAGGGCGAACTCATTTTTCGCTGGATTTATCGACACTTAAACAGTCACAAGCCATTTGATCGCCTATGGATCTCCTCCCTTACTGACAAAGCTATCCGAGAGGGTCTGGCGAATATCAAGCCAGGGAGTCATTATGACCATCTCTATTACGCAGCTCAAGCACGAGCAGAAGCTGACTGGTTGATGGGAATCAATGCCAGCCGAGCTCTCTCCATTGCTTACCGTGGAGGCTACTCTCTAGGACGAGTGCAGACCCCGACTTTGGCCATGGTGTGTCATCGCTATATGGAGCATAGAGACTTTACCTCTGTCCCTTATTGGAAGCTCATTGCGTTGATAGAGGACGAGGACTTATCCATCAAAGCCGTGAGCCTACAGAACTTTGATAATGAAGCTACTGCCCAGACTGTGCTCACTTCGTTGCGCAGTATCGGCTCGCTTACGGTCACAGAGGGCACAAGAAAGGTGACGCATACAGCTCCACCCCTCTTGTATGACCTGACCGCTCTGCAAAAGGAGGCTAATGTACGTCACGGCTTTTCTGCGGATAAGACCCTCACCCTCGCACAGTCGCTTTATGAGAAGAAGTTCACTACCTATCCCCGTACGGGTAGCCGATATATCAGTGAAGATGTTTTTGAGGAAGTTCCCGACCTCCTTCGCAAGATTGACACACCATTACCCCAAGAGCTGAATCGCCACTCCGTAGATGACAGCAAAGTTACCGACCACCATGCTATTATCCCCACGGGAGAAACCGCATCGGCATTGTCGGTAGATGAGACCACGCTTTATCAAATGATTGTTACCCGCTTCGCAGAAGCCTTCTCGGCGCACTCTGAAGAGGAGCGTATGCAGGTAGTACTCAAGGACGAGACCAACAGCTATGTCTGGAAAGCGTGTCGTCAAGTCTCTTTGGGTTGGAAATCAGTACAGAGTACCACTTCTCAAGAGCATAAAGAGAGCGAGGAGGACGAGCCGATTTTGTCCTCTTTGCCCAACTTGACCGAGGGGCAAACTTTACCCCTGCAACAAGCAGACATAATCGAGCAAAAGAGCAAGCCTAAGCCACTCTATACAGAAGCGACCCTGCTTTCGGCTATGGAGCATGCAGGCAAGGAGGTAGAGGATGTTGCAAGTAAAAAGGCTTTGGCAGAGTGTGGCATAGGCACACCTGCTACACGAGCCAACATCATTGAGACACTCATCCTACGTGACTATATCCGTAGGGAGAAGAAGAGCATAGTCCCAACGGAGAAAGGGTTAGCCGTCTATGAAATCGTTAAGGATAAACGCATTGCCAATGCGGAGATGACCGGAGCATGGGAGGTGGCACTAGTAGCAATCGAGGCAGGAAGTATGGATGCTGGTAAGTTTGCACAAGGCATCAACTCCTACGTTTCCACCATCTGCGAGGAGTTGCTCTCACTCACACCTGCACCTAGACAACAAAGGTACCCTACATATCATTGTCCTAAGTGTGGATGTGAAAGTGTGGGGATCTATGCCAAGGTGGCGAGATGCAAGAATGATGATTGTGATTTCCACATATTCCGTGAAGTATGTGGTACGTATCTCTCCGAAGAGAATATCCGAGACCTCATAACCAAGGGACGTACTCCCATCTTGAAAGGTTTGACGAGCAAGGCAGGTAAGAAGTTCAATGCCCGATTGGTTCTACAAGAGGATAGTTCGACCAAATTTGAATTCGAGCAAAAGAGAAAGAAGTAATAGCCCGCACAAGCGACTTAGCTCAGTGCCACAACTATCTCTCACGACACTTTCCACTTGTTTATCGTAGTTAATAGGAAGCCGATTGGGGAGCCTTTGTAGTTTCTTAGCGGAAAGATGCAGTGCCAATACGCCTTGGCACTGTAGTTCTATACGGAAGAAACTCGAGTCCCAATAGGGGTTGGCACTACAGTTTCATACGGAGGAAACTCTAGTTTCATATGGGAGAAACTGCAGTTTCATGGGGAAGAAACTCCAGTGCCAAGCCTATGGGAAACTTTTCCCATACGGATGAAACTGTGGAGTGACGGGGGGGCAACATTTCCACTCAGACTAGACTCCACCAATTCACGTGAAGAGCAAAGACATCAAGTAATCGTACTTCCATTCTTGTGGTAGGTATCTCAATCCATTTCGTAGGATTGACCTCCTCCCTCCATGGCTAACAACTATCATCAACAAACAGAGTACCTCTATGGCATACAACAAGAAAGCAGTTTTGGCAGCGAATGCAGAAGCAATCCGTGTGGTGCTACGACTAGAAAAAGAGCATCGTCTGGCTACCGAAGCAGAGAAACGCATCTTGCGTGGCTACCAAGGCTTCGGAGGTCTGAAGTGCGTATTGAACCGCACAGACACGCCAGCGGACATTCGCTATTGGAGTAAGTCGGAGCAAGAACTCTTTGCTCCGACACAACAGCTCAAGCAGATGATCTATCGAGAAGCGGTCGATGCTCACACCGCCAAGCGGTATTGGGAGAGCATCAAAGCGAGTGTGCTCACCTCATTCTATACAGATAGACGTATCGTCTCTGCAATTTCAGATGCTCTAGCAACAAGTGGTGTGACGCTCAAACGGTGCCTCGATCCCTCCTCGGGGATGGGGGCTTTTGCCGAAACATTTGCCAAGCAGGTGGGTATTGTTGATGCCTTGGAGAAAGATCTGCTCACGGCTCGCATCAGTCAAGCGTTGCACCCTTATGGCGAGGGCAACATCTTCGTGCGAAATGAACCCTTTGAAGCGATAGCACCCCTAGAAGAGACGGAGAAGTATGACCTCGTAACCAGCAACATCCCCTTTGGAGACTTTATGGTCTATGACCGTGAGTATAGTAGGGGGAATGAACTTTTCAAAAAGGAGTCAACACGAGCCATTCATAATTACTTCTTCGTAAAGGGCTTGGACTGCACTAGAGAGGGAGGTCTCGTTGCATTTATCACTTCACAAGGCGTACTCGATGCAGCACTAAATGAGCCAATCAGACGCTATCTGATGCAAAACAGCCGACTCATCTCTGCTATCCGTCTGCCATCAGGGATGTTTAGCGAGCAGGCAGGGACTGAGGTCGGAAGCGACTTGATTGTCCTGCAGAAGCAGTCGGGCAAGGAGATTGGCGAGGAGCTGGAGAAGCAGTTTGTTCAGACAGTCGCCGTGCCCAAGGGGGATGGTTTTACTATGGCTTTCAACCATAACTCACTTTTCGAGGGCTCGTGGGATGATGTGGCACCTCGCACCATAGCCACCAGTCGTGAGCTGGGTAGAGACCCTTACGGCAAGCCAACTTGGAAATATCGCTTTGGGGGAACTATGGAGGAAATGGCTGAGAGTCTCCGAATACAGCTCACGCAAGATGTAACAGCACGTTTTGACCGCAAACTCTATGAGACGGGAATAGCGATGAGCGAGGAGGAGCGACAGAATGAAGCCGAGAAACAATTGCGTAAGCTGGGCGTAACGGTCGGATTGTCTGGGGTGGAGCCTAAAGTAGACGAAGAGCAAGAAACAGACAACGCTTATGATCTAATGCCTGATAGCATTAAGAGTCAACTCCCCAAGCTATATGACACCGAGAAGCAACTTATTGGCGACCGCACAGCTTATGTCCGATATTTCTTCCCGCTGGGAGCTTACACAGCCTACCTCTTAGAGTACAACCCAGAAGAACGTCTTGGGTTCGGAGCAGTTACAATGGGTTACGGTTGGGAGCTCGGTTATATCTCCTTGGACGAAATGAAGGAGGTTAAGATACATGGCTTGGGGATTGAACGCGACCTTCACTTTTCTCCTACAGCACTGCATGAGATAGCCGAGTTAGAAGAGCTTGTCCAAGGACGGTATAGCAAAGAGGTGGTCGCTGAAGCTCCTAGTGTTGTAGTTACAGAGGTAGCACAAACAGAAGCCAAAGCGGAAGAGGTCGTGGAGGAGTCCTTTTCAGAGGGAACTTCCATCAACTCCATTGAAAAGAATGAATTGGTAGAACCCACCCAGCAGGAGCAAGCCTCTTCAATGTTAGAGCCAGCACCCGAAGGTGTTCCAGCTCTAACGCTACAACATCAGTACGAAGCGGATATACGTACAGATTTAGAAGCCCCACGAGAGATGGGTGGACAGATGGTCTACTTTGATGACGACCATCATCCCGTGATGGATACTACTGATGTCGGTCTGGAACAAGAGGGCTATTTATTTGCTCCCGAAGAGTATGAACTCTGGACGCAGGAGGTTGCTCGTGTTAACAAGGAGATCAAAGAGGTCAATAAGCAACAGACAGTTTCTAAACCCAAGCAAAGCTCAGTAAAGCGTCCAAGGACAAGAAGAAGTACTAAGCTCTCCTCAATCGAGCAGCCATCTCTATTTGACTTTGCAGAAGGGGAGAGAGAAGTACAGCCAGTTACAGAGATTAAGAAGTTATTTGATGCTTCACCTCGTCCATTCCTCTCTTTGCCCGACTCGCATCTACGAGACGGGTCGATCGTGCTGCAAAATGGACAAGTGGGGTATCTCTCCAATCTGAAGCGACAGCCCACCTTTCATCCGATGGACTTACCCTATGAGCGCCTAACCAAGCTCAAAGCGTACATCGAGATACGAGAAAGTTACCATCGGCTATACGACTACGAAGCGAACAATAGATGTGAGGATAGCGAGGAGCGTATAAAGCTCAATCGGCTCTATGACGACTTTATCAGTCGCTGGGGGTATCTCAATCAGAAGAGCAATACAGATCTCATCAAGATGGACGCTACTGGGGTCGAGATACTCTTCTTAGAGCGATCCGATAAGGGGGAATACATCAAGGCAGACATCTTTGACCATCCTACCGCCTTTGCCACTACAGAGGTGACAGTAGCTGCCGACCCCACGGAAGCTCTCGTCTCCTCTCTGAATAAGTATGGCTCTGTGGAGCTAGACTATATGAGTTCGCTCCTCCCAGAGATGGAGGAGAGTGACATCATCTCAGCTCTAGAGGGGCGTATCTACTACAATCCAGAAGTAGATGGTTACGAGGTGGCAGACAAGTTTATCTCAGGCAATGTGATAGAGAAGAGCGAGCAGATTGAGTCGTGGCTACTAGAGCATCCCGATCATGAAGAAGCACAGCAAAGCTTAGCTGCCCTACGGGCTGCCACTCCTACACCGATACCCTTTGCTGAGCTTGACTTCAACCTTGGGGAGCGGTGGATACCGGCTAAAGTCTATAGTGCCTTTGCCTCAGAATTCTTTGAGACAGAGATCACCGTCACCTATCAGAGTACAATGGATGAATATGTTTTGCAATGTGATAGACGCAATGGGAACATTTGGCATAAGTATGCTGTACAGGGAGAGTTCAGACGCTATGATGGGCTTAATCTCTTAAAGCATGCACTACACAATACCATCCCCGATATCAATAAGAATAAAGAGGTCCGAGATCTAGAGACAGGCGAGACGAAAACAATCAAAGTACGTGATGGGCATGCGATACAGATGGCTAAGGCTAAGATAGAGGAGATACGTCAGGGCTTTGTAGATTGGCTAGGCAGAACGCCAGAGAGCTTTAAGCAACAACTATCCGACAGATATAATAAGCTATTCAACTGCTTCGTGCGTCCCAACTTTGACGGTGCGCATCAATCCTTTCCCGATCTAAATCTGAAAGGGCTAGGTATCTCTGACCTCTATAAGAGTCAGAAGGATGCCGTATGGATGCTCAAAACCAATGGCGGGGGGATTTGTGACCATGAGGTAGGGGCTGGTAAGACCCTCATCATGTGTACGGCAGCCTATGAGATGAAGCGCTTGGGCTTAGCAAACAAGCCGATGATTATCGGACTAAAAGCAAATGTTTTCGACATTGCCGACACTTTTAGAAAGGCTTATCCCAATGCTAGAGTCCTTTATCCGGGCAAGAATGACTTCAATAAGCAAAACCGCCAACGCATCTTTAACGACATCAAGAACAACGATTGGGATTGCATCATATTGACCCATGAGCAGTTTGGGATGATACCTCAAGCTCTAGAGATACAAGAAGCGATCTTGCAAAAGGAGAAAGACTCTATAGAGGAAAATCTAGAAGTCCTTCGTCAGCAGGGGGCAGACATTTCCCGAACGATGCTCAAGGGATTGGAGAAGCGAAAGCAGACCCTCGAAGCCAAACTACAAGGCATTCAAGATAGCATTGCCGAGCGTAAGGATGATGCTGTGGACTTCAAAATGATGGGCATCGATCACCTCTTTGTGGACGAGAGTCATCAGTTTAAGAACTTGATGTTCAACACCCGTCACGACCGAGTCTCTGGCTTAGGTAACCCAGAAGGGTCACAGCGTGCACTCAATATGCTTTTTGCCATACGTACCATTCAGGAGCGGTCGGGGAAAGACTTAGGAGCTACTTTCCTCAGTGGCACGACCATCAGCAACTCACTCACAGAGCTCTATCTGCTCTTCAAGTACCTACGTCCTCAAGCACTCGAAAAGCAAGGCATCAATAGCTTTGATGCTTGGGCTGCGGTCTTTGCGAAGAAGTCTACCGACTACGAGTTCTCCATCACCAATGACATCATACAGAAGGAACGCTTCCGCACCTTCATCAAGGTTCCAGAGCTGGCAGCCTTCTATGCGGAGATTTGTGACTATCGTACCGCTAAGGATATCGGCATCGACCGCCCAGAGAAGAACGAGATATTGCATAACATACCGCCCACACCCGAGCAGGAAGAGTTTATCGGCAAGTTGATGGAGTTCGCTAAGACAGGAGATGCAACCCTTTTAGGACGAGATGAGCTATCGGAAAAGGAAGAGAAGGCTAAGATGCTAATCGCAACGGACTATGCCCGCAAAAGATTCAACAAGCTTGTATCTTTCAGATACTCAATAGAGTAGGAAAGAGTGTGGGGTAAAAGGGTTACGAGTTGGAAACGAGCAAGTTTCTTTACCTCTCTTCATTCTGCAGTGCTTCAAAGATCACGCTGTTCTATGTTGCAAAGATAATGATTCTCTTATGAAAATCAGTAGGAATTAGCCGTGTTGTCAAGGCTGACGTTTTTGGGGAATGGGTTCATAGCTTCATAGATAGTAGCTCTGATGGTTTCAGGGAGGCGTTGGTACGAAACTGAGTGATCAGCCTTTTGCCACTCTTTTCCTTCATTTTGTCGACAAAGAAGTGAACGATTTTAGACCAATAGTGTCCTAAACGTTTTTACCGCAAATGTCAAGGGGCGATTGACCCGTTTGACAGCTATCTCACACCCTTCGCCCGCCAAAAACGTTTAGGACACTATTGGCTTGTAACTCAATTCTATCACTATATCTTTCCGCATTTCACTTTTTTGTAGTAACTTTGCAAAACCATATTTGACCCTCAAAGAGGCTGAATTTGATAAGCAACTTGCTACATACTCATAATAAGGAGCTAAATAGAACACGAATGGGAAATACTCAAATGCCAAACTAAAGAAGATATTGGCCAAAATAAACGTTATACCGAGAGAGAAACTTGATTTTTTTCAACTTCCTAAAACGTTGTTGTTCAAACATTTCTACTTATTTGTACTTACCAGTTGAACCTACGCTTCCCTAATAAAATGTCTATGGTAAAAAGTTAAAAAATCCTCCCACTTTTGTTAGATATATTTTTTTGTGTAATTTTGTAATCGTTATGCGGCAGTAATAATATACATATTAATACGAGTTAGTAATCCTGTAGTTCTCACATGCTACGAGGAGGTATTAAAAGGTGCGTTTCGACAATGCATCTATTGTAGTATATTATTGCTTAATCCAAATGAATATTATAAATTTAGGAATTCTTGCTCACATTGATGCAGGAAAAACTTCCGTAACCGAGAATCTGCTGTTTGCCAGTGGAGCAACGGAAAAGTGCGGCCGTGTGGATAATGGTGACACCATAACAGACTCTATGGATATAGAGAAACGTAGAGGAATTACTGTTCGGGCTTCTACGACATCTATTATCTGGAATGGAGTGAAATGCAATATCATTGACACTCCGGGACACATGGATTTTATTGCGGAAGTGGAGCGGACATTCAAAATGCTTGATGGAGCAGTCCTCATATTATCGGCAAAGGAAGGCATACAAGCACAAACAAAGTTGCTGTTCAAGACTTTGCAAAAACTGCAAATCCCGACAATTATATTTATCAATAAGATTGATCGTGCCGGCGTAAATCTTGAGCGTTTATATCTGGACATAAAAACAAATCTGTCGCAAGACGTCTTGTTTATGCAAACGGTTGTCGATGGAGTCGTTTACCCGATTTGCACCCCAACAGATATAAGGGCAGAACACAAAGAATTTGTATGCAACCATGACGACGATATATTAGAACTATATTTGGCGGATAAAGAAATCTTACCGGCAGATTATTGGAATGCGATAATCGCTCTTGTGGCAAAAGCCAAAGCCTATCCGGTCTTGCATGGATCAGCAATGTGCAATATTGGCATCAATGAGTTGTTAGACGCCATCATTTCTTTTATATTTCCTCCGGCATCAGTCCCCAATAGACTTTCAGCTTATCTTTATAAAATAGAACATGACCCCAAAGGGCATAAAAGAAGTTTTCTAAAAATTATTGACGGAAGGCTGAGACTTCGAACCGTTATAAAAGTCAATGATTCTGAAAAATTCATCAAGATTAAAAATCTAAAAACCATTTATCAGGGCAAAGAGATAAATGTTGATGAAGTGGTTGCTAATGATATCGCAATTATAGAAGATATAGAAGAATTAAGAATCGGAGATTATTTAGGTGTTAAACCTTGTCTGATTCAAGGATTATCTCATCAGCATCCCGCCCTCAAATCTTCTGTCCGACCAGACAAGCCCGAAGAGAGAAGCAAGTTGATATCCGCTCTAAATGTATTGTTTATTGAAGACCCGTCTCTGTCCTTTTCCATAAATTCATATAGTGATGAATTGGAAATCTCGTTATATGGTTTAACCCAAAAAGAAATCATACAAACATTGCTGGAAGAACGATTCTCCGTAAAGGCCCATTTTGATGAAATCAAGACTATCTACAAAGAACGACCTAAAAAGAAGGTGAATAAGATTATCCATATCGAAGTCCCTCCCAACCCTTACTGGGCCTCCATAGGACTGACTCTTGAACCTTTACCGATAGGGTCAGGGTTGCAAATCGAAAGTGAAATCTCCTTTGGTTATCTGAACCATTCTTTTCAAAATGCCGTTTTTGAAGGAATCCGTATGTCTTGCCAATCGGGATTGCATGGATGGGAAGTGACGGATTTGAAAGTAACCTTTACTTATGCCCTTTATTATAGTCCGATAAGTACCCCTGCCGATTTTAGACAATTGTCTCCTTATGTCTTCAGGTTGGCTTTGCAACAATCAGGAGTGGATATTCTCGAACCGATGCTCTATTTTGAGTTACAGATACCACAAGTAGCAAGTTCCAAAGCTATTACAGATCTGCAAAAAATGATGTCTGAGATTAAAGGTATCAGTTGTAATAATGAGTGGTGTCTTATTGAAGGGAAAGTTCCATTAAATACAAGTAAAGACTATGCCTCAGAAGTAAGTTCATACACTAAAGGCTTAGGCACTTTTATGGTTAAGCCGTGTGGGTATCAAATAACAAAAGGCGGTTATTCTGATAATACCCGTATGGAAGAAAAGGATAAACTTTTATTCATGTTTGAAAAATCAGTATCATCAAAATAATGGAACGATCCAGGAATTTCTATAAGACAATACGGTTGGGGTATATACTTATCTCCGTTCTTATCGGATGTATAGCATATAATAGCTTCTATGAATGGCAGGAGATAGAAGCATTAGAACTTGACAACTTGAGTTCAACTTATAAATGCAACTTTTTGGGTGCGGATAATAAGCAATAAAAACATTTATTTTTCAGAGAGGAAAGAGAGACAATGTCCCCCTTTCTCTCACTCTGAATGGATAAAGTTTGCTATCTTTGCTTTAATTGTCCGTCCAAAGAAAAAAAAGTTGCAGATGAGCAAACATATAACCGAGGAACAAAGGTATGCAATTTCTATGATGTTGCAAATACCGATGAGCAAAAAAGCAATAGCGGAAGCTATCGGAGTAGATAAAAGCACTGTTTACAGGGAGATAAAGCGCAATTGCGACGCCCGAAGTGGTAGCTATAGCATGGAGCTTGCCCAGCGAAAAGCAGACAGGCGCAAGCAGCAAAAACATCGCAAGGAAGTGCTTACACCGGCAATGAGAAAACGGATAATAAAGCTGTTGAAGAAAGGATTCAGCCCGGAGCAGATTGTCGGCAGGAGCCGCTTGGAGGGAATTGCGATGGTATCTCACGAAACGATATATCGCTGGATTTGGGAGGATAAGCGGCGGGGTGGCAAACTGCACAAATATCTTCGCAGACAAGGTCGCAGGTATGCCAAACGTGGTTCTAAAAATGCAGGGCGAGGATTTATCCCAGGCAGGGTGGATATTGATGAGCGTCCCGAGATAGTGGAACTGAAGGAGAGATTTGGTGATTTAGAGATAGATACAATTATTGGTAAGAACCACAAAGGTGCCATTCTTACCATTAACGACAGAGCAACAAGCAGGGTCTGGATACGCAAGTTGTCGGGAAAAGAAGCCATCCCGGTAGCTAAGATTGCAGTATGGGCACTGCGGAAAGTGAAAAACTTAATACACACAATTACGGCTGACAATGGAAAGGAGTTTGCAAAGCACGAGGAAATTGCGCAAAAATTGGAAATAAAATTCTATTTTTGCAAACCATACCACTCATGGGAACGTGGTGCCAATGAAAACACCAACGGGCTTATCAGGCAGTATATCCCAAAGGGTAAGGACTTTAGTGAAGTAACCAACAAACAGATTAAGTGGATTGAAAATAAACTCAATAATCGACCTCGTAAAAGACTTGGATACCTCACGCCAAACGAAAAATTTAAACAAATTATTAATCAGAATTCTGTTGCATTTGCAAGTTGAATTCAGCCAATAAAAAAATAGACGAGTTCCGAAAAGAGATAAACAATATCAATATTCAAATGATAAAATTCTCTCTATTTGGTGAAACAATACTGGAATGGAACGATAAAGATATCGAACATTACCATGCACAGCGTATGGCAATGGACAGTATGCTCTGCCGTTTCAAAGCTACCTATCCGGCAGAGCGTATAGACAGCGTACGCCATCTTCTCGAAGATAAGGAACGGCAGATGTGCCAAATCGTGCAGATACTTGAACAGCAACAAGCCATCAACGATAAGATACCCCGTCAAGTACCCGTAATCGCGCAGAAAAGTGTGCAAGAACAACCCAAGAAACCTAAACGAAAAGGATTCTTGGGCATCTTCGGCAAAAAGGAAGAAGCGAAACCAACTGTGACTACCACGATGCACCGTTCCTTTAACCGGAATATGAGAACCGAACAACAGGCGCAAAGCCGTCGCTTATCGGTTCATGCCGATAGCCTTGCCGCACGAAATGCGGAACTTAACAGACAACTGCAAGGATTGATTTGCCAAATCGAAAAGAAGGTACAATCTGATTTACAAAATAGAGAAAGCGAGATAACAGCGATGCGTAAAAAATCATTTATGCAGATAGGCGGCTTGATGGGATTTGTTCTTTTGCTGTTGGTCATTTCCTATATCATCATACACCGTGATGCAAAGAACATTAAACGATACAAACGCAAGACAACGGATTTGATCGAGCAATTGGAACAGTCCGTGCAACAAAATGAGGTACTCATAACCTCCCGAAAGAAAGCGGTACATACTATTACCCATGAGTTGCGTACACCACTGACGGCAATAACTGGCTATACCGAACTTTTGCGGAAAGAATGCAATAGCGGTAATAATGGGCAATATATCCGAAATATACTGCAATCCTCCGACCGTATGCGGGATATGCTCAACACTTTGCTTGACTTCTTCCGCCTGGACAACGGCAAGGAACAGCCCCGTCTGTCACCCTGCCGGATTTCTGCAATCACGCACACACTTGAAACGGAGTTCATTCCTGTTGCAGTGAACAAAGGGTTGTCCTTGTCCGTGAAGACTGGACACGATGCCATTGTATTGACCGACAAAGAGCGAATAATACAAATCGGGAATAACCTGCTGTCAAACGCAGTCAAGTTCACAGAAGAAGGCGGTGTTTCTTTGATTACTGAATATGATAATGGAGTTCTGACACTGGTCGTTGAAGATACAGGTACAGGCATGACAGAAGAGGAACAGAAACAAGCGTTCGGTGCGTTTGAACGTCTATCAAATGCCGCCGCAAAGGAGGGTTTCGGGCTTGGGCTTGCCATAATGCGTAATATTGTGTCGATGCTTGGCGGAACAATCCGTTTGGACACAATAGTGTCCTAAACGTTTTGCAGGGTAAAGAGAAAAGGGTAGGTTTGTAATTGGAAACAAAGCACAGCTAGTGAAAGCTGTCACAAACCACCCTTTTCAATGGCAAATATAACACTATTCGCACAAGTAATCCGACTCATACCTCGAGAAATCATCCAACGATTAGTCAAGAAGCATGACACAGACAAGCATGCAAAGGGCTTTAACTCGTGGAGCCATTTGGTGACTATGATCTTCAGCCAATTCTCGGGTAGCGTGTCGCTACGTCAAATCTTAGAGGGGCTACAATCTGCTACGGGCAATCTCAATCATCTAGGTCTATCACGAGCTCCCTCCAAATCCAACATCAGTTACCAAAACGCCAATAGGACTTCTCAGTTCTTCCAAGATGTCTTTTATGCCCTCTTCCAATATTTGGGACAGCACAGGGGTTGTTTTCATCGTCAGAGGAAGAGACAACATCCAATTTGAGTCAATAAGGGAGAGAGATTTGCCTAATACGACGTCTCAAGAGATACTGAAAGATGAAGAGGTGAGACTGACTGGCGTAGAGACAGCGAGCAAGTACCCTAAGAAGATTCGTAGGATAGGCATCTACCATGTTCAAGGAGGTTACACGATTGACTTGTATACCAATGACTTTAAGCACGCAGCCAGCACTATTGCAGCACTATATCGCTCACGTTGGAAGATTGAGATCTTCTTTAGAAACCTCAAGCAAAACCTGCACATCAAAAGCTTTCTAGGAACCTCTCAAAACGCTGTCGAGATTCAGATTTGGACGGCTCTGATTACGATTCTCCTACTTCAATATCTCAAGCGAATAGCAAAACGCCCCTGGTGTCTCTCCAATTTAACAGCGTCATTGAGACTCAACACTTTCATCAATATCGACCTCTTTCAGTAGATAAATGAGCCGTTTTCACTGCCTCCGGACGAGCCCGAAATAGCATAGGGGGGGATACCCCCGTTTTTACCGCAAATGTCAAGGGGCGATTGACCCGTTTGACAGCTATCTCACACCCTTCGCCCGCCAAAAACGTTTAGGACACTATTGCAATCAAACAATATTCTCAAAAGAGATAAAGTACAGGTAAACAACGCAACTGTTGTAAGAATTGCTAGAAGCGTTTTATTACCGATTACACATATAAAGCCTATACTCCTAACATTGACAACCGTCCAAAAAGGGATTGAATATTTGCAGTACGGAACGAATATCGGGTGTTATTATTTATTAGTATTTATTTTCACCTTCTCTTCTTAAGGGATTTTGTTAGCAGCGCAGCTTGCTGTTGCAGTCTGATGAGAACTTGGGAATAGGTTTCAAGTTTGCCGAGCATTCGTTGAGCAGTGGCAACAGAATGATAAGTATTGAGGGCTTTCACGGCTTCATTGTACAGCACGCCTATCTTATTCATCATGGCGACGATTTCGGAGAGTTTATCCAAGTAAGGCTTCTTTGAAGGATCTTCCGTGATGACCTTAAAGGCTTCACCCAAAAGTCTTGCTCGGACAAAGTCGCTCTTCGTCTTTGCTCCCGATTTTTGATAGAGCCTGATAAGTGTTTGCTGGTCTTCGGAATTAGGTATCCTGATGTGCCATCTGTCCCATCGTGGATAGGTGGAACATCTGCCATCGGGCTTCTTTTGTTTCGTCATTTTCATTGCATCCTAATCACGACTTTGGAGTGATTTACCCCCCTTCGGGGCAAGGGTCTTTGTGGTACAAATGGCAATTTGTGGTACAAAGACACACCTTGCCAATATCAAGAATTGATGCCACCCCCTTAGGGGCATCTGCTTCAGATTAGGAATTAGCTTTTGACTTTCTGAGCTAAGTTTTGAGTCTGGTTAAGACTTGACTCAGTTTTGACTTGACTCAGTTTTGACTTGGCTCAGTTTTGACTTAACTCAGTTTTGACTTGACTCAATTTTGACTTGACTCAATTTTGACTTGAGTTAAAACCCACTTCTTGACCATACCAAATCTTGACTTACCCAACTCTTAACCGAAATCCCCTATGGCTTACTCATTTGACCGTAGGTAATTGTAAGTTCAGATTAAACGCTGAAAACGCACCGATGAAATCAACAGTCCCCAAAGAGGGACAAAAGCGTGCACACCGATGGAAGAATTGACACTCACCGAGAGATTGCATGCTCTCAATATCAGCGTTCTCAAGTTCAAATGAGTGTCCGCTAAACCGTATCTCAACTCACTTCTTTTACCCCTTTGTTCAATTACTTATTTCTCTTATATATAGGATTATAGTGCCTTTCAAGCATAGCTTGTATGTCGCTCTGTTTGTAGAGTATCTTGCCACCAATTTTGTGATAAGCTATTGTTCTACTGTCTCGGTACTCTTGGAGCGTGCGACTGCTCAGACGTAACAGCTTGCAGACTTCCTCACTTGTAAGGTAAACCTCTCCGCCCAACATAGGACGTGCAGTAGCACAATAACGCTCCAGCTTTTTCAAAACACCCTCCATAAGTTGTGCAAACATCTGCATTTGCGGGTCTTGTTGTGTAATGATTTCGTTCTCTGACATAGTTCATTAGGTGCTTGGGCTCAGTCTTTCTTTGCATTCAGTATCTCAGTGATGTCGCTCTCTTTATAGTAGCACTTATGCCCGACCATAGAGAACGGTATTTTACCCGTATCCCGATAGTGTTGCAGGGTGCGCTTGCTGATTCCGAGCCTACGGCATACGGCTTCATTGTCAAGCCATTCTTCCGTTTCGGGAGGACACCCGATAAGCCGTTCGATACGGTGGATGAAATCTGCAAAGGAGGAGCAGTGCTGCTCCCATGCCTTGCGGTCGATGATGATAAGTTTCATTGCATTGTTGTTGATTACGTTGTTAATACTCAGCAAACGAGCAGTTTTTCTGTCGATTGCCCTTCTTGTCGGATGCAAAAGTAACCCCTCTAAAGCGGAAAAAGAAAGAGTGAGGAAGAATAAGGAAATAGTTAGGAAACAAGGGAAATGGTGAATACAAAAGCCTAGGCTATTGCGGTAATGAGATGAGGCGCTGGTTCGTTCCGTACTAGCGAAAATAAAATCAGATCACTCTCGAGTGTTTGATTGCTTCGACATCTCTCTATCAATTAACAGAGCAAGAGCACACTCTTTGGCTTGATTGATTGGTAGAGTATTTGTCTTGTCGCTTCTTGCGTCCAAAGAGCCTGAGTATGCCGTATTCGTTCGGGCTTATTCTTTTGGCGGTTAGCCTATTGCTGCAAGGTTGGAGCGAAAAATACGACCGCACTAACAATCGAGTTTTTGCAAGTATGATAGTCCCAAAGTACAGAGAAAAGCCCTGCGGTGGAGATTTTTCACTCCATCCGCAGGACTTGACCTGGCAAGCAATCAAGGCAACCGCCATACCTTTGCCCGACCGAATATGGCTTCAGGTCTTTGAGGAAAGTTCACCTATAAAGGTTCAGATTGCGTTTTGTCTTGCTGTGCTATTGACTCGCAATAACCCTCAAAGGCAGAATGCTCTCTGTCAGTGAGTGCAGTCATATCCTCTTGTATCTTGTGATCGGTTATCTTCCCGTAGATTTGTGTTGTTCCAATATTGCTGTGTCCGAGCATTTTGCTGAGCGTTTCCATTGAGATCCCGTTGGATAGGCAAATTGTGGTTGAAAATGTATGGCGAGCCATATGAAAGGTCAAACCTTTCTCTATTCGGCATATCTGACCAATGTTCACACAAGCTAAAGACGCCTTGCGGGTGGTTAGGTTAGGGAATATCAAGTCGTCTACTTTCTTGTCTTTGATATAGAGTGAAAGGATTTGCTTGGCAATGGGCAAAAGTGGAATGATAGCTTCTACGTCCGTTTTCTGCCTTTTGATGCGGATTTCTTCCGTGCCGTCTGCATTACGGATGATATGCTTTAGCCTGAGCCGTTGCATGTCCACACGTGCCAGACCAGTAAAGGCACAGAAAAGAAAGAGCTGCCTTGCCCGTTCGAACTGCCTGTCAATGATGGGTGTTTGTAATACTCGTTGGAGCTCCTCCGTAGTGAGATAACGCCTTGTGTGGTGTGGCAGTTCCGCTTTGTAGTCCACAAAGGGGTCGATTCGGATATACTTCTTCTGCTGACCTATGCCGATAAGCTTTCTTAGGAAGATGACCACAATCTGAATGGTGGCAAGGGAAAGGTTGCGCTCTGATTTGAGATAGAAGTCCATCCCCTCGATAAAGCCGTAGTCCAACAATGAGTAGCGAATATCCTCCAGTCCCAATCGTTCACGCAGATAAGCCTCTATGAGTTGTGTGGCATAGATGTAGTTGGCAAAGGTCGGCTTGGCAATCGTTACCCCCACACAGGGACGTTTATCCTCAATGAAGAGATGTGCTTCTTCCAAAAGAAAACCTTTAGGTTTGTCTTCTTCTATGAGTTCACATTTCAGTAGCTCGGCTGTGATATAGCCACGCTGCCATACTAATTCTTGATACTTCGCTTTGGCTTGTTCCTCTTTGGCTTGGAGATAGCGGTTGATTTCCTTTATCTCTTCGCCCGTTCCCTTGCATCTTCCCTTACGACTATCCCAAAGTTCGGGAGCAATCTCCTTGCCCGTGCTGTATTGCACCTGCTTTCCGTCTATAGTGATGCGTCCCATAATCGGACATTTGCCGTTCTTCTTTTCTTTGGACCGATTGATATAGAATAGTGTTTTGAATGTACTTCGTGCCATAATATCAAAGCTTCAAGGTGAATGTATCTTGTATGCGTTGCTGCACATTTTGCATCTCTCGATGGATTCTCTCGGAGGAAACGGCAGCATATACTTGTGTTGTTCTCAGGTTGGTGTGTCCGAGCATCTGGCTCACTGTTTCAATAGGCACTCCTGCTGAGAGCGTGATGAGCGATGCAAAGGTGTGGCGAGCCATGTGAAAGGTTAGCGGGCTTTTCATACCGATACTTCTCTGTATGTAGTGCATGCCGTTGTGGATGATGTCGTTAGTCGGCACTTCAAAGACAAAACCAGCACGCTTACCTCTGTACCGCTCCATTATCGCCCAAGCAGGTGGAAGCACCTGTACACGATACGGGGTCTTGGTTTTCATTCGCTTGCCCTTGATGCAGAGTTCACCTTCTTCCAAGACAATGTTTTCCTCTCTGAGATTGCGCACGTCTGAGATTGCCAAGCCTGCAAAGCAGGAGAATACGAACAAATCACGGACAATACGGTAGTTCTCCCATTCTATCTCCAAGTCAATGATGCGTTGCAGCTGGTCTTGTGAGATGCTTCTCGGCTCACCTTTGGGACGTTCATAACTGTAGCCCAAGAACGGGTAAAAGTCCAGCACGCCTTTCTTCACCGCCATGCGGACGATGCTCTTCAAGGTGGATAGAGCACTTGACACGCTGCTACGTTTCAGTTTTCGGTCAATGGAGAGGTAGTACTCGAAACCCTCAATAAAGGCTTTGTCTAATTGTGAAAGGGGAATGTCGCTTACTTTATGCTTCTTCTGCAGATACTCACGGAGCAGGGATAGCTGATAGGTACGGAGCTTGAATGTCTTCAAGGCTCTATCAATGCCTATGCGTTCCTTGGTCTGTCTGAGATATTCCTCAAAACTCTGCAAAAGCAGGGCTTGACAGTGGATTTGCCCCTGATAAGCATCCCTCACATCGGTGGCGGTAAAGGATTCTTCTCTTTCACTGAGTTCGTGGAAGCGTGCGTGGATGAGTGCGGTGCATTCACCGAGTTTCTGATTGACGGACACCGCCATAGCACTTTTGCCGATGAGCCGTTGCTTACGGCTATCCCATAGGGCGATCGGAGTCTTACACTTGGTGGAGAACCCCGAATGGGTTCTGCCTACGGAGATGCGCCCGATGACAGGCACAAGTCCTTTCTTGTCGGTTCGTCTTGCCTGAACAAAGAACGATACTTTCAGTTTGTTTTCTTTCATCCTTCTGTCGTTTTTCTCAATTCCCTTTGCTTGCAAAGGTACAGTGAAACAGGTGCTTTTGAGCGATGCAGAACGATGAATGATGATGAATAAAAAACTGTGGAGCAGTTGTTTAGCTTCAATTCGTAACCCCTCTTTGCTTTTTCTTCGATGGGTTACGATGTGGTAACGGAACTACTGCCGTTTTATGCTCGTTTTCGCTTACCCTCAAAATAGCAAGAAAGCCTAAACGATGCTATTTCAAATAGTTACATCCATTGCATATCCCGCTATTTCCCTTAATTCTTAACTCCCGATTATGCCCGCAAGATGAGCTTGGATATGCGAATGATAGATCTAGAAAGGTATTCGGACCATATAGACAACAAAGCCAGCCACTGTGCCAAGCTCCTCAATAACTACTATCAGAAGTATAACCAGCAGAAGGGGACACAGTTTGTCTTCAGCGACTTGGGTACTTACAAGCCAGGCGAGTGGAATGTTTACTCGGAGATTAAGCGTAAGTTGGTAGAGGAGTATCACATTCCATCTCACGAGATTCGCTTCATCCAGGAGTGCAAGAATGAGAGAGCAAAGAAAGCGATGGTAGAAGCGATGAATAGGGGCGATATACGTATCATCTTCGGCTCTACATCTATGTTGGGCACGGGTGTTAATGCCCAGCAACGAGCTGTGGCTATACATCATCTTGATACCCCGTGGAGACCGTCAGACTTAGAGCAACGCAACGGACGAGCTATCCGAAAAGGCAATTTGGTTGCCAAGGAGTTTGCCGACAACAAGGTCGATGTGATCATATATGCAGTGGAGCGTTCGTTGGACAGCTATAAGTTCAACCTACTACACAACAAGCAGCTTTTCATCAATCAGTTGAAGAGCAATCAACTCGGTATGCGTACCATCGATGAAGGTTCAATGGATGAAGATAGTGGTATGAACTTCTCAGAGTATGTAGCTGTGCTGTCGGGCAATACAGACCTTTTGGAAAAGGCAAAGCTAGATAAGAAGATTACCGCATTAGAGTCAGAACGCAAGAACTTTCTTCGTGAACGAAATGGGGCTATAGGTAAGTTGGCTGAGATTGACCATTCACTCTCTTACCACACGGGCAAGATACAAGAGGCGAAGAAAGACCTCGCTTGCTTTGAGCAACGAGTGGAACGAGATGCGGAAGGCAACCCAGTCAATCGACTTTCAATTAAAGGTGTAGAGGATTGTTCTGACATCAAAGTCATTGCTCATCGTCTTCAAGAGATAGAGGAAAAGGCTCGTACCAATGGTGAGTACAACAAAATTGGAGAACTTTATGGCTTCTCTGTTATGGTCAAGACGGAAAGTTCCTCGCAGAACTTATTTGACCTATCGGTGAACCGCTTCTTCGTAAAGGGCGAGGGTAGTATTTACTACACCTACAATAACGGCAAGCTGGCAAGTGATCCTAAGCTGGCTTGTCTGAACTTCTTCAATGCGTTAGAGCGCATTCCAAAGGTGATCGAATCTCACGAGAAGGAGATAGCAAAGGTTTCAGCAAATAAGGAGGTCTACACCGCCATTGCCAATAGCTCGTGGAAGAAGGAGGAGGACTTGCGTTCTCTCAAAGCCCAAGCTGCCGAGCTGGACAGAAAGATTGCCCTCACACTCTCTCCGCCAGAGGAAGAAACAGAGATGAAAGAGCAGGAGTACGGTCAAATTACAACACAAGAAGCAACAACTCAAGAGGTGAAGCAGAAGCCTGAACCCACGACACCCCAACATACCCCTAAGCCTAAGTGGAGATGATTGCTCTGTGTCATCTTCAAAAGACGCTTTATAATTCGAGTTTGTCGATAAGAAAGGAGCCCACGCTAGTCGTATAAAGCAAAAAGGGACTATACAGACGAAGTGTATAGCCCCATTTTTCTACCTTTTATAGTGCTAATAGAGCGTCTAAAAGTCTCTATCGGCACTTTTCTTACTGCAAAGGTAATTCTTTATTCTGACTTACGCAAGCATTTCCCGAATATTTTTGATTCCAGTTGCTTCAGCAATGATGTTTTGTACCTCATTGTATTTCTCGTTCTTGTCGAACAACTTTATCAATTCTTCCTTCAAATCAGCTTGACGATTCACTGACACAATTCCTGTCATGTAGTATATGACTTTGATTGCACCATAGAGCTTATGATAGTTTGCACTTTCCATCTGACCAGCTGGACCTCGTCTTATAGATGTTGGTAGCGCAATATCATATAACACATTGCCATGTGCACAATAATTCCTTATCGTGAGAATTGTTTTCAAGTAGCTTTCAAACACTGGCAGTTGTCTTACTTTGAAATGTTCGCTGATTGCTCTACAAATCATCTTGTCTTTAAGTGCCTTGAAAAGATGGATTATTCCCCCTAAAGTCATATATTCCAATGTCTTCCAAGCGGGAGCATACTTGTCGTTTATATGGGTTTTATGGTGCTGCTGTATAATAGAAATAGACTTAAATCGATTGGTATAGACTTCCTGATCAAACTTCCTTACGTATGCTGCGGTCACAACAGTGGAGTCTGCAAACCATGTAGGAGATGTCCTATAATAATTCGACACCTTGTATATGAGAAACGTTCTGAAATGAATCTCGATGCGGTTGAGATACTTCATAAGGATACTCCTTAAATTAAAATCGAAGTAATATAGCTTCACGATGTAGTCAAAATTAGTCCCCTCTCTAAACTGATGAGTCCTGTTAATTTTATTCGGATATGTTGTTTCGAAAGGGAACCAATAAAAACCTAAACGATAATACCCCGCATCCAAAAGCACTTCTTGGGCTTTTTCTTTATCTTTAATAACCATTCCACGACTTTCAAGCAGCTTGATCTGCTCCCATACATCAATTGCAGTCTTTCCCATATCTACTATATCTGAGAACCAAACAAATACAGAACTAAGTTTTCTGTAAAATGCTTAGTCGCATTATTATGAATTCTTTTTGCTATTCAAAAGCTAATATGTTCACTCTGTTTGAGTGCAAATGTAAGCATTCTTAGTGATTGAGAAACAAGACCAAATAGGAGAGATCTCTAGCCCATCTTTGTTCGCCTTGCTTACTGTTGATGCGTAAACCTAACATCTACCACTCCTCTCTTCTTTTTAGCATCTCATCGATTTCCTCACGAAGGAACAATAGGCGACCATTAGCTTTGAGGTAAGGAATCTTACCCGCCCATACCCAGTTGTAGATGGTCTTTTGCTCAACCTTTAGCAATCTAGATACATCGATGATGTCAAGATACTCAGGCTTGAGCGGTGGCTGTACAGCAGCTTCTATGGCTTGCTCTCGTAATACCAGCAACTGGTCTAGTTTTTCTTCCACATTCGCTAGCTTATCAAACAGTCGCTTTTGCCAAGGATCTTCTGTAAGATAGTCTAAGTATGACATAATTCTCCTTTTTGATAGTTCCCTGCAGTATCTTGTGACAAGATACGTTGCTCTCTCATATAAGCAATATACTTCTTTGCTGTGCGCTCTTTGACTCCCAGCTCTCGCATTAAGACATCGCACAACTCTTGGTAAGAGAGACGGCGGTTGCTTTGAAAGATCTCCGTAACAATTGAAATCAATTCGTCTGTTTTTCGTTTCTCCTTATCCTCCTTAGACTTTTCCCCACGATAGACATGCATCCCCAGCTCTTTATCCCATCCAAAGAGCATCATAGGAACATCTAAAGGGCTTCCATTTCTCACCTTCAAAGCCTTGACTACAGAGTATTAAGGATTGTCATCCTTCTCAATTGAAAGAATTCCTGCTGACTTCCGTTGTAATTCTGAGCCTATGCGCCCACGAAGCTTGATACCGTTTGGCACAAAGTGTAATACACAAATGATGCAGGTGTTATAAATCCCCGCTAGCCTATAAAGCTCATCTACAACAGCGATACTCTCTGTCTCATCGTTTGCAGAACGCACCAAGTCTGCAATCCCATCAATAACTACTAAATGTATCCCTCCATGTTTATGACGAAACAAGTCCATGCTTTCACGAATAAGTTTCAACCGACCCTTACGAGAAAGGGAGGCTAGATATAGAGAATGGTAAAAGTCAGGAACAGTCTTTACATCGGCTCTTCGTAATGTCTTTCCCAAATTCTTGTATAGTTGAGCCTCAGATTGCTCTGTGTCATAGTGCAAAACAGCCAAGGCTTTTGGATTGGGAGTTATTTCTAATCCTAGTGTTCGCTCTGAATCTAACCTTTCAGCACATAATGTGCCTGCAAGGATAGAACCAATGTAATTACTCTTGCCCGTACCCTCTCCACCTGTAATGCAGATAAGATTGTCCTGAGAGCCAAGAGGGACTCCATTGACTGAGACAACCGACTTAGAAACATCTGGAGGGTTGTCGTAATCAATCTCACAAGATTGCAATATCATCATTGTTTCGCTGTATAGGCTGGAAAACATTCGCGCGAGAAGATCTCTTAAATCCTGCTGACTATGACCTAGGTCAAAGTAGTCAGAGATGTCTTTCTCCGTTTTGATACCGCTCAAAGGTAGTTGTAGTCTAAGCACTCCAAATTCAGAAAGCGCTTCCACCTGTTTCTGTGCCTCTCTGACCCCTGTTTCATCAGAGTCGTATAAGATGATGAGGTGTAAGAAGCGAAGTGAAAGACTTTCGATAATACCTCTTGGTATTTGTGCAGTCTCGCTATTGAAGCAAATAGCATTGAAATGGTGTGCAGAAAGGGAGAGAACATCTTTTTCTCCTCCCGTAATAAATAGGATATCTCCTTTATTAGGTAGTTGTGCTAGCCCAAATACATACTCTTCTGATTTTTCTCCACCATATAGAAACCTCAGTTTACTATTCGGTCGATATATTTTGACGAAGTCGTTGTGAGCGTAACAGAAAATGGGTTCTTCGGAAGAAGAGATGAGTTTAAAAGGTTTTCCCTCTCTACTCACCGATTCGTAGCAAGACAACGATTTGACATGGTATTGCTCCAATGTTTCCAAGGAGATCCCATATTGCTCCCAAAAAGCAAGTTCCTTTTGAGTAAAGGGTCGCTCATAAACTCGGAACGATTTTTTGTTTGCTATGTATTCCACTTTATCCATCGATTCTGTACACCTCTTTTGACTCTGTTCAACGGATTGCCTAGGATAGGTGGAACGGGCTGCTTTCATGTTTATGTCTCTTCTGTATTCAATAGAAATCTTTAGATTTAGATCCTGGATGATAGTCACTAGAACCTTCTTAAACTCAGATCGGACATCAAGCCCCAAAATTGTTGCAGCAAACCAGAAGCAATCACCGGAGTATGCTTCATTTCCAAAGTCTTTCATTCGATATGAGTCTGACTTAGGATCAAAATAGATATTACAAGATGCTCGTTTGTCATCATAGAGAGGATTGCAAAAGTTCCGTTTGGGAACAAAGTCAATTGGCATATAGAAGTAGAAAACCTCTAATCCTCGATTGGTCAGCTGCAGGATTTCTTCTTTTAGTGTCATAGCTCTTCAAAAAGATTTTGTGTATCCTCCCCCAAATAGCCTTTCATTATGCCATCCTTGTAAGCATTCAACCGTTGCAATGCTTCTATGCGTCTAAATCCTTTGAACGTCGCACGTCCTGATTTTACAGCTATATATAGACCCTTAAAAGGATAAAGGACATGATTACAGGATACATAGCGATATGGAACAGCATTGGCATCTCGCCATCGAGCAAGAGAAGCTTTTGATATTCCTAATAGACGCATGACGTCTGATGAATTCAGTTAAATCTTTTCTTCAAGGACGCTATACTCTCTTTTGAGTTCTTTGATGAAATCTGCAACTTGGCGTACTTCCTCTCGAAGACCTTGAATTTCATCGAGGAGTGTGCTAGGGTTGTACGTCTCCATAGGATTCTGCCAATGTTTGAATGGTTTCAGCTAGAAGTGGAAGTAGCTTCTTCAGTAGATCATGTTCGGTTTCTTTCAGGATGATCTCAATGAGACGTTCAATATTGGATAATGTATCATCTATTTCCAGCGGGTGAAAATGGCGAAGAATACGTAGTAAGTCCTCTTTCTGCACCATAAGACATTGACTCCCATGGTGAGTTTGCACAGAGGCGAAAGATTCAACCGCGCCTAACGGCAAATGCAGAATGAGCGTATCCATACCAAAAGCTTCAGCACATCTTTGATAAGTACTGAGGCGAATGTCTCTTTGGAACTTGCAAGTCTTTACAAAGTTCGAGTAGTCTAATCCGCTGTCATATGCTATTTGCTTGACATTGTCACACGAAGCCAACATCATATCTAATGTTGGACAAATGACATACAATCGTCTATCTCTTGCGGGCTTAAGGGGTTGATTTTTGTTCATGTTTCTTCTACTGTTGAATTATCATCTGCAAAGATCCTATTCAAAGCCCTTTTTAGACGAATATCTAAACACCATTCATTGGTAATATTCTACCAGTGTATGTTCATCAACACTCTTCTCTGCATAGCGATAGCACTTCATAGTTCTTTTGGGCATACCCCTCATTGTTTTTAGGGGACGTCTCAATAAGATAAGCTGAAGTGAGTAGCATTTCATATAATGACCGCCAGTGCACGGTGCAAGCCTTATCTATATATAAGGGCTTGCACCGTGCACTGGAATTGTAGCCAAGAAACTTAGAGTAATTTTATTCCCAGATATTTGGAGGTTGTTCTACTTATTCGTACCTTTGAACCCGAGAAATGCAAGCGAGCAAATCTCACAGCAATAGCTATGAGTATTCTCAAAATACTCTCCTATGGCTACAATTTGGCTACAATTAAATCTTAGAGGAATATAAACAACTACGATATAAGGAGTTAGAAGGCTTGGTTTACAACCCTCCCTCTCCGCAATAACAAAGGGTGTGAGTCCAACGATTCACACCCTTTTTGTATTTCCTAAAAGCAACAATATCTCGGGGAAATACGTCATCTTATAAAGTGGTGAATTCTTTAGGGAGGAGGGGCATGGCGCCGTGTTGCGTGCAGACATAGGCGGAGGCGGCCACCGCTCTGCGGTGGGCTTCGGTCACTGATAGACCTTTTAGTATGCTGGCAGTGAAGGTGGCGGTGAAGGAGTCACCTGCCCCTACAGTATCGGCCACTTTTACCTGTGGGGTGGGAAGAAATGAGGTATTGCCCGAAGTGAAGATATAACTTCCGTTGATGCCACAAGTGAGAATCAGCATCCTAAGGTGGTAATGCTCGAGTAAGCTCTGGCACTGACTTTGAAAATCAATATCTGGATAGCCAAGTATCCGGCTAACCTCTACCAGCTCCTCATCATTTATCTTCAGCACGTTGCAACGCTGCATCGAGTAGTCTAGTATCTCCTTATTGTAGAAACCTTGGCGGAGATTAACATCAAAGATAATCAGGCTCTCATCACACTCCAGCATAGCGTCAATGAAGCGATGGATTGTATCACGCGACACGCTATTTCTTTGTGCCAGTGAACCAAAGCATACCGCACAAGTACGATGCGCCAGTGCCTCCAATTCTGGCGTGAAGGGGATGTTATCCCACGCCACATTCTCCTTGATAATATATTGTGGGACACCCACCTCGTCCACCTCCACATCTACTGTGCCAGTAGGATAAGGGACAGTAGCGAGTAAGCTTTGAAGCTCTTTCTTCTGGAAAGTATTTCGTATTTCCTCTCCAAGAGTATCTTCTCCCACAGCACTGACAACATAACTTTGCAAACCAAATTGCGAAACATGATAGGCAAAGTTGGCGGGTGCACCGCCAATCTTTTTACCCTCAGGTAAAATATCCCACAATGCTTCTCCGATCCCAACGATTACTTTACTTTCATTCATGGCAATTTATATTAGGACTAACCCCAAAAGTGTCTAAGGCCAAATGCCCCATTTATCTACAAATGTACTTGTTTTTTGCTTTGCCTCTCATAACTAACAATATCCGGAATATTGGATAGGGTTAAAAACTCTATGGTAGTGGGGCAAAAGTGGAGATGCAACTAAGCAATCGGTGAGATGCAACTCGGCAAATGCTTAGTTGCAACTCGCTGATTGCTTAGTTGCATCTCGGCAAACGCTTTTGTATGGTGCTGAATTACAGATGGTTGTGGAGGGGTATCTGTGATCCCGTTTTTAGCTAGATTTTTACCTAATAATCTCTGTCTAGGAGAGTTGCTATTGGTGGGACTGCATGGTGGATGTCCGACGTATCAGATGGTGGAGCTGGCTGATTAGCTTCTCTCTTATCGTTTCATCTTGGATGATTGATAAGGCTGTTAGTCCCTTGTCAATCAGCAGCAAAACCAACTCTCTATTTTGCAGTTGTTTATCCCTTATCCTTTCAATTAATTCGCTAGGTTTCTCTTGAATCGTCCAGAGACCATCCTCATTCCTCTGATAGTCGGCAATTAATTCCATTCCGAAGAGAGCATATAGGCGTATTCTGTCAATGTCTTTATTCCCGTAGGCGTCGTCCAACGTCTTAAGTATACCGTTACAAGCTTGGTTGTGGCTTTCAAAGTCGGCTAGTCTGCCACTATCCATAAGTTGTACCTCACTGGCATATCTTGAAAAAAGATTGACAGCAGTGAGTTCTGGTGGTGCAGAGATACACATTAGTTCTACCTCAAAGCCAGCCCTTTTGAACTTTCGAGCGGTGTCAGCTACTACTTCGCTTCGCCTCATAGTCCCTTCTACCGATACATTTAGCCGATTTCTTATGGCTTCGTCTATCAATCCCTCTGTAAATACATTGGAGAATATCTGCGTTTCAGATGAGTACTTAAGGGGCTCCTTTATCAGTTCTTTGTGTAGTGGGTGGTGCTCTCTATACTTGTCGCCATTTATGGTGAGTATACTTGGAAGCTCATTTTGGGCTATCTTTGCGAGTGCACTCTTTCCAGCAGATGGTTGTCCTCCCAATATAATAGCTCTTGGGTGTCCGCTAGGCTCTTTATCACTAATATAAAACCCCTTAAGCTGAGTCAATAGTGCTTCTACATCACTTCTCTTCATAATATGCTTTTAGGATGGGTGAATAAAGCTTTACTACTTTGTCTTGAATGTTTTTTGAGACTTCATCGTCTCCCAAGACCGCCATTTCCTCATACTCTAGGGTGGCCTGTTGCTCTATAAGGTTGGCTCGCTCTTCGGGGTCTTCAACCGTTAGAAGCTTATTCAGCGTCAAAGTCCTTAGCTTGGCGATGGCATTTGCCATCACCTCTTTGTCGGTAAAGGTTCGAGCAATTTCTAGTTGTCTTTCGGTCATAATGGTATGGTATTTATCTTTATCTATTCGATGAAATGGTGGAGCGACGGACGAGGAGGTACCAGATGCCAGCAACGATGCCCTTGAGAATAGAGGAGGCACCAATGATCCACCAAAGGGTGGTGATATCCTTGGTGAGGGGTAATAAGAGGAGGGCGGCGGGAATCCGGAGCAGGTTGCCAATGATACTGATGAGGGAGGGGGGGAGTGTCTGTCGGATACCGTAGAAGAAACCTTGGCTGGTGATCTCTATCATACTAAATACTTGTGGTACCGCTTGAATGGATAGGTAGATGCCACCTGCGATGTAGGCGGCTTCCTCAGGGACAATGAGTGCGAAGAGCCCTTCGCCCCAAAAGAAGTAGATGCAGAAGCCCAGTACGCCCACAATCAGTGATAAGATCAGTGTGTACCGTACCCCTTTGTAGATACGGTCTATCTGATTCGCCCCATAGTTTTGGCCAGTAAAGGCACTAAGGGCGGTGGAAAACCCTTGGGCGGTATTCCAACAGAGCCCCTCTAGCTGCCCTCCAGTGGTGAGTGCCATCACTCCGAGATGCCCGCCATAGAGCGAGGCGAGGTGACCTAGTGTGAGGTTGATAAAAGCAAATAGGCTATTCATCACTGCCACAGGGGTGCCGATACGCAGTACGCTGTAGGTAATCCCTTTAGTTAGTTTGATGAATATCTTGATTCCACCCAGTAATTGGTCTCTGTAGCACATCTGTAAGAGGAAAAGAGCTAGCACGATCCCTTGGGAGAGGATGGTAGCGAGTGCCGCCCCCTTGACCCCCAATCCCGCTAAAAATATAAGGAGTGGGTCGAGGAGCATATTGAGAAATAGTCCTATACTACTTATAATGAAAGGAATCTTGGAGTGACCCGTAGCATTGTAGATGCCGGTGTAGGCGACCGTGGGAAAGATGAGGGGTAACCCTAGTGCCACTATGGAGAGATAGTCGGTCCCCATCTTGTGGATAGAGGTCTCGAGCTGATAGATACCTATCAACCCTTCATTAAATAGGAGGTAGATAGCCATCACCACCACGCCCATAATGATAGCAATGGTAGAGGTGTGGCTGGCGTACTGGCGAGCTTCATCCTGCTCTCCTCGGCCTAGAGCATTGGAGACCCCCACCTCGGCAGCTACCTTATTCAGCATAGAGAGTGAGCTGGCAATCCACGTAAAGACCGAGGCTGCTCCCGTTGCTGCCACTGCCTCGGAGGAGAGACGCCCTACCCACGCCATATCGGTAAAGCTGTAGAGCATCTGTATGAAGGAGGTCCCTAGTATCGGGAGGGCAAGGTGTACAAGATGAGGCCCGATCGGTCCTCTCGTGAGGTCTTTTGCTTGGCGGTAGGTAGCCATCTTATCCGTAGAGGGTTACTTTTTCTTTTCTGTGGAAAGCATACCACACGCTGCCGATATATCTTCGCCACGTGAGCGTCGGGTGGTGGTGCGTAGTCCGTGCTTATTGAGGTACTCCTCAAACCAAAGCACCTGCTCCGAGGTGGGGGTATGGTAGGGAATGCCTGGGATAGCGTGGTACCGAATAAGATTGACCCTACAATCGAGTGGCTTGAGGAGGGCTATCAGACGGTCGGCGTGTGCCTTGGTATCATTGAGACCCTCAAATAGAATGTACTCGAAGGAGAGCCGCCTCTGACCCGAAAAGTCGTATTGGCTTAGCTGCTGCACCACCTCCTCTATATGGAAAGCTCGCTCCACAGGCATCAATTGTAGTCGCTCCTCGGGTATCGCATTGTGTATACTGATAGCGATGTGTACGCTCTGCTCCCGTAGAAGTCTATTGAGCCCTTCCTTTACGCCTATCGTGCTGACCGTGATCCGCTTGGGGCTCCACGCCAGACCGTAGTCGGCGGTGAGTATCTCTATCACCTTTGCTACCTCCTCATAGTTGTCCAAAGGCTCGCCCATCCCCATAAAGACTAAGTTGGTGAGCTTATCGGAGTGGGGGATACTGAGCACCTGATTGATAATATCGGCACTTGATAGATTGGCCAACCAGCCCATTTTGCCTGTGGCACAAAATGAGCACGCCATCTTGCACCCCACCTGACTGCTGATGCAGAGGGTGGCTCGACTAGCTTCGGGAATGTAAACGGTCTCAAATTGGTAGTCGGGATTGGCAAGTAGAGGGAAGAGGTACTTCTCTGTGCCATCCGTGGAGATTTGTCGGTGCGTGAATGGAGTGCGACCGACCTGATAATTCTCCGCCAATTTAGCTCTAAACGACTTAGAGAGATTGGTCATCTCCTCAATGGAAGTGGCGCGCTTTTGGTAGAGCCATTCTGCTATCTGCTTGCCTCTAAAGCGAGGTTCACCCAAAGAGGTAACTAGCTCTTGGAGCTCCGAAAGTGTTTTGCCAATGAGTGGGGTCATAGCCATGGTGTTATTTCTTTACTTCTACAATCTCTGGGGTCTTTTCCCAATTCCATAGATATCCCTTTGCCTGGTAGCCCATCTTCTCTAGTAGGTTAAGGTAGCCTTTGATCTGAGCTCGGTACTGCGGTATATCGGTATTCTCGCCAAACTTATAGTCAATCACGATGGCATTGCTCCCCTCTATGATCAGCCTATCGGGTCGCCTATGCTGGTCGTACTCACCGATGTAGATAGATTGCTCGGTGAGAATGCTCCTTCCCTCCTTGGGGGTAAACCAGTCTCGTAGCTGTGGGTCTTCTGCCAGAGCTGTATTAAATTGGTTGATCAGGGTCTGCTTCTCCTCCTCCGTCTTAGGTAGGGGGTCAACGGCGTGCTCAAAGTCGTCCCACGAGATCACTCTCGACATCACATCGTGCATCTTAATCCCGTGCTGAATAGCTTCACTATCAAAGGCAGCTTCGGACTCTATCCGCCTAAGAATCGATTGGCGTGGCTCCTTATTAAGGTGTAGCTCCACCTTTGTCGCTACTTCTTCCTTAGTGGAGGTCTCCTCTTTCTTCTTATCTTCCCTTTGCTCATTACCATAGGTCCAAACCTTTTCAGTATTAGTACTCTTTAGCATACTTTCCTCGCTGGGGTCTAGCTTCTTGAGCAGTCTTAGTCGCTCGTGTACGATACGGGTCACTTTCTTAGTGCTGGGCTTCTCTTTGGTATAGAGGTAGAGCCGCTCTTTCGGGCGTGTAAATGCCACGTAGAGTAGGTTGAGATTATCGAGGTAGTTGGCCTCGTGTATTTCTCTATACTTCTTGCCAATGAGCGAATTGAGGTGTGGTGCAGAGGGGGCTTCAGGAATAATATAGAAGGGGAGTGGATGCTGCACAAAGCCCTCAGGAAGGTATCTCTCGGTGTCACAAAACTCCAAACTGCTATTAAAGCTAAGCTTAGAGATATCCCAATCAAGATAGGGCATAATCACCACGGGAAACTCCAGCCCCTTTGCTTTGTGAAGGGTGATCAGCTGTATCTTGTCGTTTTCGTCATTGCCCATGGTCACCATCTGTCGGACACCGATGCGCTTCCACCAATAGCTAAACTGGAGTAGTGTATTGGGCTCATTCTCTACAAACTCATGGAGTAGGTCTAGGAACGAATTGATATAGAGCTCCTCCTCACTTGGTATCTCGAGATTTGCCAGGAGTTCATTGGTTATCTCAAAGAGGGTAGCTCCCGTTTGCACTATTTGGATCAGTTGCTCTATCTTCTCCTCATCGGATATCCCAAAGGTATGGCATGCCACCTCAAAGAAGACCTTTTTCTGGCTGTTTTGAGGGTCGGCTACATGCTGGTATAGTGCTGTTATCAGCTTCACTGTGCTTGAGTGGCTCACCAGTAGGGCTTCATCCGAGAGATAGGCAAAGCAGTGGCGATTGGCCTTGTCCTCTGTGGCGAAGTTATTCAGCATCTCTGCTATCTTCGTTGCTTCATCATTGGTGCGTACCACGAAGGCGATATCCCCTGGGTTGTAGCCATCTTTGTGAAGGTCTAGGAGTAGATTTTTTATCCGATTAGTGAGTACCTCCTCTACCGGCTCGCCCTCATCGCCTGCCTCTAGTTGCTCAAAGCGTACGTAGCCATGCCCATTCTTCTTGTTAGGCTCTTGGCAGACGTTGCTCTCGTATATCTTCTTGTAAACCTCATTACTCTCCCCGTCGAGACCAGTATGGGAGGGGAAGTCGTATATGTTATCAAAGAATAGGTTGTTGAAGCGCACGATGTTTTCGTCACTTCTCCAATTGATTTTCAGTGGGTCATCATTTGTAAAGTATTGGAGTATGCGGTCACTCTCCACCTCACTATTAAGTAGAGAGCTATCGGTACCTCGCCACCTATAGATGCTTTGCTTTACGTCACCTACGAGGAAGTTCTCCTTCATCTGGCTCAGGCTTTCAATGAGCAGCACCCTAAAGTTTTCCCACTGCGTGCGGTTGGTGTCTTGAAACTCATCGAGCATATAGTGGTCAATCCTTCCGCCCACCTTTTCATAGATAAGGGGGGTAGAGGCACCATTGATCACCTTTTTAACCAGTTCGTTGATCTCCTCGATCAGCACCACCTTGTGCTCCTCTTGGTATTGTGCTATCTCCGTTTTTAGTTGCGAGAGAATAGGGAGCAGGCTCAGATGCTCCTTGAGCAGTTTAGCAAGCTGATAGTCGCCTGCATATTGAGCAATCACATCATTAAGGTCGTATAGCTTCTGCTCTATATCGTCCAGGCCATTCATTAGCTCCGGAAACTGCTCTGCCACCACTTTGAAGTTCTTACTAGAGAAGATCGCCAACTTTCCATCTTTTCCCACCTTTATCCTGCCGTCGTATACAGGCTTTTGTGGGTCCGTGATCTTCCTAAGGATCAGCTCGGATAGCTCCTTCCCTTGCAGAGCTTTTAGGAAACCATAGCTACTAAGTGCCAGTGCTTCATCGGCGTATTCTGCAAGAGCGTCTTGAAGGATATTGAAAGGCTTCTCCATCTCTGAGAGAGCTTCCTCGGCCTTTGTCTTCAATTCCATTGCAGCTAGATCAATATCCTTAGGGTCGAGGGCTTGGATAGGGTATTTATCCGCCTGAGGGTTGTAGAGCATCTCCTTGGCAAGATTGATAATGGCCGCACGCACATCAGTGCTATCACCCTCCTCCACTCGAGAGAGAAGTACTGAGCCCAATCGAGTAAATACATTGCTCTCTTGATTCAAAAGGAGGCGATCCACCGACATCTCAATCGCCCCATCCCTATCGAGTGCCACCTCGGCATTGGCGCTACTATTCTCCAGCTCAATCACGAAGGTGCGGACAATCTCCTGAAAGAAAGAGTCGATCGTCTGTACCCTCAGAGATTCATAGTCGAGTAGGATCTCCTCCAGCACCTCCCTTGCTTTGCTTTTCTCTTTATCTATTTGTTGTGGTGTTTTCTTTGGTTCCCCCTTCTCTTGCATTTTGCCGTTGAGAGAAATCTTATATAGCTCCTTCACGATCCTCTCCCGCAGCTCCGTCGTTGCTTTATTAGTGAAGGTCGCAACAAGGATCCTCTTGTATCCCCCCTCCATACCATCCGAAAGCAGCAGATCCAAATACCGATGCACTAGCGTGTAGGTCTTACCACTACCCGCCGATGCTTTGTATATATTAAGCGGTCTTTGCTTCACACCTACCGACTTATCAACCGTAGCTCCCGTCATCTCCTTCTGCACTTTTCGTATCCCCACTGCTGAAGTAGAGTCACTACCCGCTCCACCACCTCGCCCTGTATCAGTACTTCACCCTCCTTGGCACTGCCACCTACACCGCAAGCCACCTTCAGTCGCTTTGCTAGGGTCTGCAGCTCATCATCACTGCCTATAAATCCCTCCACCAGCGTCACTACCTTGCCCTTCCGTCCTTTATTATCTCTGCGTACCACTAGAGGTTGTTTCTCAGGGGGCAAAGTCTCCACCTGAGGGGTGCTCTGGAGTTGGTCCATTAGGTCTCTATTGGTAGAAAATATCATACCGCCTCTATCGTGCTTCGCCATAGTGATAAGATTATTGGAGTGATGACTTCCGTAGAATGTCGTGATACCGCTTTGGCGTACTCAAGATATTCATGGCTCCCTGCATGGTAGGATCGTCTTGGAGTGTGATAGCAAACTGCCCCTCCTGACCGAAATAGTGCTGAGCAAGGCTACCTTGGAGCAGACGCACAATCTGATCCCGACTCTTGGCAAATGCCTGATCAATTGAGGGCGTAAGTGCTTTGCGAAGAGTGGCAAATGCCTCCTTGCTCACCTCCTCATATCCCTCAAACTTAGCTACCTGCTCCACCGACTTCAGCATCTCTAGGCTCATCTCGCCAAATTCAAAATCCTCCCCCTTTAGCTCTCCAATAAACCGAGCCACCTCCTCATCCGAGATCACAATATCCTGTAGCTCCTTTGCCTGTGGGTGCTCCAAAAAGAGTTGGTTGGCAAATCGGAAGATCCGCCCTTGGTTGCTGAGGGCAATCGTGATGGCATCCATCATCTCTCCCTCAATTTCCACATCTGGTCGAATGCCACCGCCATCACGTACCTCGCGCCCCCCTGCCGTGTGAAATACATTGGTCAAGCTATCGGGTACCGAGGCAACTGATCCATCGGGATTGCGGTGTGAATAATCGAGCTGCTGAATGCAACGCCCACTCGGTATGTAGTAGCGCGAAGTGGTCAGCTTGAGGATGCCATCATACGGGGTTGGAAGCGTGGTCTGTACTAGCCCCTTTCCAAAGCTCTTACTCCCTACGATCACCGCTCTATCCAGATCCTGTAAAGCACCTGCCACGATTTCACTTGCCGAAGCCGAGCCTCCATTGATCATCACCACCAGAGGTATCTCCAGGTCTATAGGCTCCTGCTCTGTAAAGTACTCCTGCGAAGTCTGTGGTAGCCGTCCCTTAGTATAGAGCACCTTGGTCCCCTTTGGTACAAACATACTGAGCAGCTCAATGGCTCCTCCCATTACACCACCACCATTGCCACGGAGGTCTAGGATCAGCGACTTCATCTTACCCCCTTTATTGAGCTCGGCATAAGCTCTCCTCACATCCTCAGCACTCTTAGTGGTGAAGCTATTGAGGCGGATATAGCCAATGCTATCTTGGTAAAGGCCACGGCTCACCACTTGATCCACCACCACAGATCCACGCACAATCTCCATCTCCTCTGGATCACTCTTCCCCAGCTTTAGTATCTTCACCCGCACACTAGTGCCAGCAGGGCCTTTTAGCTTACTACTCACCTTGGAGGGCGTGCCAGGCACTACCGACACCCCATCGATCTCCAAAAAGGCATCACCCATACGGAGCCCTGCACGCTCTGCTGGCGACCCTGGCATGGGGTACTGTACATAGACTGTGCTATCCACTAACTGGATATAGGCACCGATGCCCGCATACTCCCCGGTGGTCATTACTTGGAAATCCTCCTTCTCCACCTCAGGGATATAATTGGTATAGGGGTCTAGCTGTGCCAGCATCGCATTGATGGCCTCTGTACTCACCTCCTGTATATCAAAGGTATCTACATAGTAGGCGGCTACTCCTGAGAGGGCAGAGTTAAATATATATTGTGCCCTACTTACCGCTATTTGGTTTTTGTCGTTGTGCGACTGGGCATATAGCCCTAGAGAGGGCATCAGCAGCATCAGCCCCGCCACCATTGAAATGATCTTATTTAGCTTCATATAGTTATTGCCATTACTTCATACATTATATATCTACAAATATACCAATTTCTACCGAATAGTGATGGAGATAAGGTGCTTTATCGTGGCGTCCGGCTCTGTCCGATTAGGTACCCCCGATGAAGGACTTCTCCGAGGTCCATTCTAAATAGGCACAGGTCAAGGCACGTAGTGCCGAA